>CAYQAF010000344.1:0-3304 GCA_964415375.1 uncultured Alcaligenaceae bacterium | reverse complement strand
ACCCGCGAGTATGACCTCGAGCTCGGGTACCCGTGGCGTACCCGCGAGGTGTGGGACAGGCTGAGCTATCCGTTCCTGAAGGCCGAGAGCATCGCGACGCCGACGCTGTTCTACTGCGCGGAAGATGACTTCAACGTGCCGTGCCAGGGCGCCGAGCAGATGTACCAGGCGCTGCGCACGCGCGACGTGCCGACGCAGCTCGTCATCTATCCGGGCGAGAACCACGGCCTGACGGTGCCGAGCTACCTGCGCGACCGGCTCGAGCGGCTGATCGGCTGGTTCGACCGCTACCTGAAGCCCTGAGCCGTCGGGCGGCGCAGACGGAAGCGCACGCGCCCGAGGTCAGCTCCTGAAGCCCTCGGGGTGCTGCTGACCCGAGTCGCCGATCTCGTCCCACGGGGCCTTCGAGCCGACCCACACGTGATGGATGACCCTCAGCGCCTCACCGCCCTGGGTGAGGCAGCCGGCCGGCGCGAACATCGTCTTCGGGTCGTTCTCGCCCGGCACGGGCGAGCCGCAGACGCGGCAGAACCACTTCTCCCAGTCCGCGCCGGGCTTCTTCCAGCTCGTGATGAGTTCCTGGCCGCGGACCCAGCGGAACCGGTCCTTCGGGAAGACCACCACCGCGATGCCGTTGCTGCCGGTGGAGCGACGGCAGATCGAGCAGTGGCAGACGAAGATGCCGGGGAGCTCGGCGTCGATCTCGAACTGGATTGCACCGCAACTGCATTCGCCCGTGATCATGTCGGTATCCCCCGCAGTGTCAGTCGGCCGGGCGTTGCGGGTCGCCCGGACCCCGTGGCCTGGCGGCGTCTTCACCTCGCGGCCCATCCACCGCAAACGGGAAACACCTGGCCCACAAAGCAGTCCGCGGCATCGCTGCACAGGTAGGCCGCGAAGAGGGCATCCTCGCGAGCCGCTACCAGCCGGCCCAGCGGAACCTCGCGTGCCAGCCGCTCCTGGAAGCGTGGATTGTTCTGCACCTCGGGCGGGAAGTAGGTGGGGTTGTCGACGAAGTTCTGGGCGATGGCATTGACCTGCACATTGTGTGGCGCGAGTTCAACTCCAACGGCCTGGACATAGGCGAGCTGGGCCCCCCGCGCTGCACTGTAGGTCGAAGCCTTCTTCATCCCGCGGAGCGCCGAGGCGCTGCCGACCACGAGTACCTTGCCGGAGCGGCGGTCGACCATGGCTGGCGCGGCCGCGCGGACGAGGCGTGGCAACGGGTCGACCAGGGCGGCGAAGGCCGAACGCCACTCTTCTTCTGTGACGTCGATTGCCGGGGTCGTCGGTGCCCTTAGCGCCAGGTTGGCAACCAGCACGTCGATATGTCCGGCTTCGGCCACGACCTGCGCGGCAGCGTCGAGTTCTGTCAGGTCCGCCTCACTTGCCAGAACTGCGGCACCCTGCTCCGCGAACACCTCACAAAGCGCCGGCCCCATGAACTCTGATGCCTGGGTGACCAGGACTCGCTTTCCGACAAGTGCGTTTTGCATTGGCGGTCCGAAAATCAGGGGGTCGTCATCGTGGCAGCTTCAACCGGCAAACCTCAGGATCGCGCGCGCCGCATTGCGCCCGCTCGCCCCGCTCACCCCACCGCCGCCGTGGACTCCACTCCCGCACAGGTACAGCCCATCCACCGGCGTGCGGTGATCGGACCAGCCGGGCAGCGGTCGCATGACGAAGAGCTGGTCGAGGATCGGCTGGCCGTGGTTCAGGTCGCCCTCGGTGAGTCCCCAATCCTGCTCGAGATCGAGCGGTGTGATGGACTGCACCCCGCGGATCGAGTCGCGCAGCGCCGGCGCGTACGATGAGAGCGCGCCGATGGCGCGCGTCTCCAGTGTGGCGCGCCCGCTGTTCCAGTCGCCCTGCCGCAGTGCGAAAGACGCGAATTGGTAGTGCACCGAGACCACGGGGCCCGCGGTCGTGACTTCGAGGTACGGTCGCTCGGAGATGTCGCCGTACTTCGACGCGTCGTAGGCCTGCTCGAGGTACTTCAGCGTCGGCGCGACGACGAGCGTGCCCTGGGGCAAGCCGTGCCGGCCGTCAGTCAGCAGGTGCACCTTGGCGACCGAGCCGCGCATCCGAATGGACTGCGCCTGCCAGACGAACTCGGGAGGCAGCTCGGGCGCGCCGACGAGGCCGAGCAGCGTCGTGCGCGGATCGGCGGCGGAGACGACCAGCGACGCGGCGATCTCCTCGCCGTTCTCGACACGC
This sequence comes from uncultured Alcaligenaceae bacterium, assembly GCA_964415375.1. Taxonomy (GTDB): domain Bacteria; phylum Pseudomonadota; class Gammaproteobacteria; order Burkholderiales; family Casimicrobiaceae; genus VBCG01. The sequence continues at coordinate 1,087 of CAYQAF010000344.1, read as the reverse complement.
ACTCCTGTCACCTGCTGCTTGTCGACGAGGATGCGCTCGACTGCGGCGGAGGTGCGCAGTTCACCGCCGCTGGCGCGCACGGCCGCGACCAGTGCGTCGGTGAGCGAGGCGCCGATGGTCGGCGGCCGGTGCGCGAGGCCGCCGCGGTTGAGCCAGTTGTGGATCAGCGTAAAACCGGTGCCCGCCGAGTACGCCCCGAGCGTGACGTCGTGGATGCCAAGCGCCCCGATCGCCGCCCTGAGCGGCTCGGACTCGAACCACTCCTCGGTGAGCTCGCGTGCCGACATGGACAGGCTGCGCATCACGCGGAACATGTCCTCGCGGCCGAGCCGGCGCAGTCGCAGCAACAGCGAAGCGAGCGGCAGGCTGTCGCGCACAAGCTCGCTGCGCAGCAGGCGGGGCATGGGCGTGCGGTAGGCCGCATCGAGGAACTCGGCCGCGCCGTTCATGAACCTGACGAACTCCGGCCAGCGCGCGGCGTCCCGCGCCGAGAGCCTGCCGATCGACTCGATCGTCGCGGCGTCCCCGGCATCCGTCGTCAACCGCAGCGAACCGCCATCCGGCAGCAGCGAGACATATGGGTCGCCGCTCGTTGCGGCCGCCCGCAGGCCGTGCCGATCGAGGTCGAGGTCGCGCACGATGTCCGGCCGCAGTCGGCCTGAGGCATGCAGCACCGGCGCCTCGACGTCTGGCCACAGGCGCCGGGCGGCGAGCTGGCCCCCGGGCACCTCGGCCCGCTCGAGCACCAGCACCTTGCGTCCGGCCTTGGCCAGATACGTGGCCGTGACGAGCCCGTTGTGCCCGGCGCCGACCACAATTACGTCGTACTTCGCGGCACTCATTGCCAGTCCTTCAGGATCTCGTGCGCGGCGAGCTTGCCCGCCGCACCCATCACACCGCCGCCCGGGTGCGCGCCGGAGGCGCCGAAGTAGTAACCGGGCAGCGGCGTGCGGAAGTCGGCCCACTGCGGCGCGGGGCGCAGGAAGAACAGCTGGTGCAGCAGCAGTTCGCCGTGGAAGATGTTGCCGCCCGTGATGCCGGCGATGCGCTCGATGTCCTTGGGCGTGATCACCTGCTTGCCGACGAT
>CAYQAF010000343.1:0-3306 GCA_964415375.1 uncultured Alcaligenaceae bacterium | reverse complement strand
CCGCGGCGGGCGATGTCGACGTCGAACTCGGCCTCGATCTGCCGCAGGTTCGAGTCGAGGGGACCGCAGACGTTCGCGAGCGCGCGGTTGTCCGGCGGGGAGAGCGTGAGGTGCGTCTGCGGGCGGCGGGCGGTCATGGACGGGCGGCGCGCCGTGAGCCGCAGGGCCGTGCGTGCCACACCGACATCATATCGTCTGCCGCACCACCGGGGCCTTGAGCGCCTCGTCCAGCATCGCGAGGGTCTCGGCCAAGTGCGCGGACGCGGTCGGCGACCACCCGGGACGGGCGGTGGCGGCGGCGAGTTCGGCGCGCAGCGCCCGCGCCTCGGCGCGGAGCAGCGACTTCGCGTCGGCCGGCATCGCGACCGTCGGTCGCAGCAGGGCGTTCGACACGCGCACGGCGTGCTCGCGCTGCAGGTTGCGGCGGATCAGCGGAATGTCGCCACGGGTCTTGAGGTCGCTCCAGATCGCGCGGCGCAGCGTCGCATAGACCTCGGCGAGCTGCAGTGCCTGCGCAGGGTCGTCGACCTTGCCTTCGGCGTCGAGCAGACGCTGCGCCACCGACTCGCTCATCACGCGGTCGAGCACCGCGCGCTGTGCCGCGAGCACCTGCATCGGCAGCGAGTAGTCGAGGCTGCCGGGAGCGATCGCGGTGTCGAACGCGTCGTGGCGGTCGGCGAAGTCGGTCGAGAGGCTGCGCAGGAACTCCGGCCGGAAGCGGAAACTATCAGCGGAAAAGACGCCCGTCTCGATCAGCTTGAGCGCCTCGCGCTGCTTCGCCATGGCCACCGGGTTCATCGGCGTGCGACCCGATCCGGCGGCGTCGCGCAGCACGCTGATGCCGCCGATGTGGCGTGCGGCGAGCAGCCCGCTCTCGCGCACCTGCGTGATGCCGCGCGTGACGTTGCGGCGCAGCGACGCGTAGGACTCGCCGGGCTGCAACGGCCGCGCCTCCCAGCGCTCCCAGAGCTCCTTCGCCAGGGCGAGCCGGCGTGCCGCGTACGCGAGCGGGTCGGCGCCGAGGTCGCCGGCCGAGGCATCGGGGTCGAGGCCGGCATTGGTTTCCTCGTCGAAGGCGAACGCGAGGAGCGGCTCGCTCGAGCGCGCCGCGATCCTCGCGAGCTCCTCGGCCTCCCGCTCAGGCGGGATCGGCCGGTACGCATATTCGATCGCCCAGTAGTCGTACGGGCCGATCGTGGCCATCGAGTACTCGCCCTGCGGCTCGCCCTTCAACGCGATGTTGATCGGCGTGTACTCCATCACCGAGCCGGAGACGCCGTTGGCGCGGGTGAACTCGCGGTCGGCGAGCTGTGCCTGCGTGTAGACGGTGGAGGCACGGAAGTTGTGGGTGAGGCCGAGCGCGTGCCCCACCTCGTGCATCACGGTTTCCTTGAGGTCGGAGAATACGAACGACTCGGCCTCCGCGCTGCCCGGTGCGAGCTCGCCACGTGCGGCGAGCAGGTCCAACGCGAACCCCCGGTCTTCGGCGAGGAAATCCTCGAGGCGGCAGTGCAGCGCATCGTCGGGCAGCAGGCCGAGTCCGCCGGCGGCCGGGGCCGCGGCGTTCGAGCGCTGGTCGGCGAGGCGATAGCGCGAGTTGCGCAGCCGCACCGGGTCGATGCCGATATCGGCGTCGACGATCTCGCCCGTGCGGGGGTCGACCTGGCGCGGGCCGATGCCGCCGAACGCCGGGCGCGCGGTGGTCATCCAGCGGATCGATGCGAAGCGCGCGTCGAGCGTGTCGAATTCCGCGTCGTCCGGCTGCACCTTTGCCTGGACCGCATCCTTGAAGCCGATGCGCTCGAAGGCTCTGTTCCACTCGAGCACGCCGGCGCTCACGATGTCACGGTAGCGGAGCGGGATGTTGCGGTCGAGCCAGAACACGATCGGCTGCTTCGGCTCCGATAGCGCGGCCGCGGGATCCTTCTTCTCGAGGCGCCAGCGCTGCACGTAGCTCACGTACGGAGTGAGCTTGTCGTCGTTGGAGAAGTCGAAGCGCGACGCCGTGAAGTGGCCGACCCGGGGGTCGGCGAGCCGCGGGCGCATCGGCTCGTCGGGGAGCTTCGCGAAGTTGTACTGGAAGCCGAGGAACAGGCTCCTCGGGTCCGGCAGCGTCGTGGGCACCGAGGGTACGTTCGCGCCGGGCGAGAAGATCGGCGGCGGCTGCACGAGTCGCGAGACCGCGTAGTGGGCATTGACCTGAATCGCCACCGCGTCCGGGGCGGTCCGCAGCGTGCCGAACGACGAGTTGCCGCGATCGAGGCTGTACGGCTGTCGGTAGGTGCGGTCGAGGTAGGCGTACGCGCCGGGGATGTCGGCGAAGAGGAGCGTGTTTGCCTCGACCAGCACCGACTTCCTCTCCGGATGCGGCTGCGAGGCGATCGGTGCGGACGCGAGCAGGCTCTCGGAGAACGCCTCCGCGACCGCGCGCGCCTCCGGCGTCCCGGCGTTCGCGAAGTGGCGCTCATTGCGGGCGACGAGCTGGACGGTGGTGCCGACCTTGCGGAACTCGACGAGGTGCGAGCGGCCCATCATCCCGCCATAGATCCAGTTCTCGCCGAGGCCGCGGGCGAGGTTGACCGAGAAGAACAGCGGCTTGCCGAACAGCGCCGGATCGATCTCGAGCCAGGTCTTCTCGTCCTTCTGCCAGATCCCGACGAGGCCCTTGGCTTCCTTCGCGTCCTTGATCACGTCGGCGAAGGGTCGCGGCTGGCCGGGAGCGGCGCTGGCGGCAGCGGGAGTCGTTGCGCTCGTCCGCGCTGCGGAGGCGGCACCGGCGCCCGCGGTGGGGACCGTCGCGCAGCCGGAGAGCGCCATCGCGAGCACGGCGGTGAACGGTACGAGGACGAGCGGAATGTTGCGTGGCATGGAGGGACTCGGAGTTCGAGAGGATTCAGGCGAGCTCGCCGCGCAGGGAGTGCGGGTAAGCGGTGGTGACGACCACGTCGACGTACCTGTCACTGAGCGACGCATCGCCGGCAAAGTTCACGACGCGGTTGTTGTCGGTGCGGGCGGCGAGGTCGGCGGGGTTCCTTGCCGATCGGCCGGTGACGAGCACGCGCTGCCGGGACCCGACCATCGCGGCGCTCCGCGCCTTGTACTGCGCCTCGAGCAACGCCTGCAGCCGCTCGAGCCGCACCTGCGCGACCTCGCGCGGCACCGGATCGGCAAGCTCGGCCGCGGGGGTTCCCGGACGCGCGCTGTAGAGGAAGCTGAAGCTGCCGTCGAAGCCGACGTCCTCGATCAGCCGCAGCGTCTGGGCGAAGTCGGCCTCGGTCTCCCCTGGGAAGCCGACGATGAAGTCCG
>CAYQAF010000342.1:0-3320 GCA_964415375.1 uncultured Alcaligenaceae bacterium | reverse complement strand
TCGACGACGGGATGATGTTCTCGAGGATGCCGCGGCCGCCGCGCCAGTCCTTGTTAGAGGGGCCGTCGACCGTCTTCTGCGTCGCCGTCGCGGCGTGCACCGTGGTCATCAGCCCGCGCTTGATGCCCCAGGTGTCGTTCAGCACCTTGGCCACGGGGGCGAGGCAGTTGGTGGTGCAGGAGGCGTTGGAAACGATCGCCTCGCCCTTGTACGTCTTGTGGTTGACGCCGTAGACGAACATCGGCGTCTCGTCCTTCGACGGCGCCGACAGGATGACTTTCTTCGCGCCGGCCGCAAGGTGCTTCTCGGCGGTGTCCTTGGTGAGGAAGAGTCCCGTGGACTCGATCACGACGTCCGCGCCGACGTCCTTCCACTTGAGCTCGGCCGGGTCCTTGACGGCGGTGAGGCGGACCTTCTTGCCGTTGACGACCAGCGTGTGGCCGTCGACGGCGATCGTGCCCTTGAACCGGCCGTGCACCGAGTCGTACTGCAGCATGTACGCGAGGTAGTCGGGCTCGAGCAGGTCGTTGATGCCGACGATCTCGATGTCGGGAAAGTCCCGGACCGCGGCGCGGAACACCATGCGGCCAATGCGGCCGAACCCATTGATGCCAACCTTGATCGTCATCTTCTGTCTCCGGAAGTGTGCGGGTGAATGCTGATCGGAAAGTTCGTTCCGAGCCGAATCAGTGCAGTGCCGCCATGCCGCCGCAGGCGGCGACCAGGCGATCGAGGTCGCGAAAGCCATAGCCCGCCTCGACGAGGTCGATGCCGTCCCACTGGAACGGTTGTTCGACGAGCAGCTCCGCGCCCAACGCCCCATAGAATGCACGGGCCGGGCGGTTCCCCGCGATGACCCACGTCAAAAGGGCCGTCGCGCCGTGCCCGCGTTGTGCGGCGGCGACCGTTCCGGCGAGCCGCCGCCCGATTCCGGTGCGACGGCGGTCGGCGCGCAGGTAGATTGCGGACAGCTCGGCGTCACAGCCGAGCTTGGGCGGGTCGAGCATGTGGCCGGCCGCGAAGCCGACCAGCTCTTCGCCCTCCACGGCAACGAACACCGAGAACCGGCCCGGCGCAGCCTGGAGAATGCGGCGCCAGTGCGCCTCGCTCTCGTCGACCGACATGCCATCGAGGTAGGCGTCGGGGATCATGCCGCGGTACGTCGACCGCCAGGCGTCGATGCGCACCCGCGCGATCGCCGGCGCGTCGGCGGGGGCGGCAACGCGCACGATCACCGGCGCGCCCGTGGCGCCGTCAGCGTCCACACGGTCCATCGACGGAGGTCACGGTCCGGACACGCGCCGCACGACGTCGGCGACGTGCTCGGCCGTGAAGCCGAAGTGCCGGAACAACACGCCCGCGGGTGCGGACTCGCCGAAGCGATCGAGGCCGACGACGCCCGCGCTCGGGTCGTCGATGGCGCCCACGTACTTGCGCCAGTAGTCGGACACTCCGGCCTCGACCGCGACGCGCGGCACGCCGTGCGGCAGCACGCTCGCGCGCCAGGCCGCGTGCTGCCGGTCGAAGGCGCTCGTGCAGGGCATCGACACCACGCGCACCGCAATGCCTTCGGCGGCGAGTGACGCCCGTGCAGCGAGCGCGAGCGGCACCTCGGAGCCCGTCGCGATCACCACCGCGCGACGCGGCGCGGCGTCGGGGAAGTCGGCGAGCACGTAGCCACCGCGCACGATGTCGTCCCGTGCCTGCGCGGTGCGCTGCGCGAACGCGACGTTCTGGCGCGACAGCAGGAGCGCGCTGGGACCGTCGCGCCGGGCGATCGCGGTGATCCAGGCGATCGCAGTCTCGACCGTGTCGCAGGGGCGCCACACGTCGAGGCCGGGGATCAGGCGCAGCGAGGAGGCGTGCTCGACCGCCTGGTGCGTCGGGCCGTCCTCGCCCAGCCCGATCGAGTCGTGCGTGAACACGAACACATGGCGCACCTTCATCAGCGCGGCCATGCGCACGGCGTTGCGCGCATAGTCGCTGAACACGAGGAACGTTCCGCCGTAGGGCAGGAAGCCGCCGTGCAGCGCGAGCCCGTTGCCGATCGCGACCATCGCGAACTCGCGCACGCCGTAGTTCACGTAGTTGCCGGGGGCGTCCCGCGACACGGCAACGCTTCCCGACCAGTTGGTGAAGACGGAACCCGTCAGGTCGGCGGAGCCGCCGATCATTTCGGGGAGGTGCGGTGCCAGCGCCTCGATCGCCTGCTGCGACGCCTTGCGGGTCGCGACCGTCTCGGCCTTCGCCGCCTGAGCCTCGACGAACGTGCGCGCCCGCGTCGCGAAGTCGGACGGCAGGTCGCCGTCCATCCGGCGGGCGAACTCGGCGGCGAGTTCGGGGTACGCAGCGCGGTAGGCGGCGAAGCGGGCCTGCCACGCGGCCTCGCGCCGTGCGCCGGCCTCGCGCTCGTCCCACGTGGCGCGCACGTGCTCGGGGATCTCGAATGGGGGATGCGGCCAGCCGATCGCCGCGCGGGTCGCCGCCACCTCCTTGTCGCCGAGGGCCGCGCCGTGTGTGTCGGCGGTGCCGGCCTTGGTCGGTGCGCCCTTGCCGATCACCGTGCGACAGCAGACGAGCGTCGGCCGCGCGTGCTCGCGCACGGCGCCCGCGAGCGCGCGGCGCACGGCCTCGACGTCGTGCCCGTCGACGTCGCGGATCACGTTCCAGCCGTAGGCCTCGAAGCGTGCCGGCGTGTCGTCGGTGAACCAGCCCGCGACCGGCCCGTCAATCGAGATGCCGTTGTCGTCGTAGACGACCGCAAGTTTGGAGAGGCCCAGCGTGCCCGCGAGCGAGCAGACCTCGTGCGAAAGTCCTTCCATCAGGCAACCGTCGCCCGCGAACACCCACGTTCGGTGATCGACGATCGCGTGCCCCGGGCGGTTGTAGGTGGCGGCGAGCAGCTTCTCCGCGAGCGCCATGCCGACCGCGTTGGCGAGTCCCTGCGACAGCGGGCCGGTGGTGGTCTCGACGCCGGGCGTGAGGCCGACTTCGGGGTGTCCCGGTGTCTTCGAGTGGAGTTGCCGGAACTGCCGCAGCTCGGCGAGCGGAAGGTCGTACCCCGTCAGGTGCAGCAACGCGTACAGCAGCATCGAGCCGTGCCCGTTGGACAGCACGAAGCGATCGCGGTCGGGCCAACGCGGATTGGCGGGGTGGTGCGACAAGCGGCCCTTCCACAGCGCGACGGCGATCTCGGCCATGCCCATCGGCATGCCTGGATGTCCGCTTTTCGCGGCCTCGACTGCGTCCATCGCGAGGGCGCGGATGGCGTTGGCGAGCTCGGCATCGCTCGCACGGCGCGCGGCACCTGCGCGGGTCGG
>CAYQAF010000341.1:0-3336 GCA_964415375.1 uncultured Alcaligenaceae bacterium | reverse complement strand
CCCAGAGGATCCACTCCCAGTAGAAGGCGTCGCCGTCGGGCGTCTGCTGGAAGAAGACGCCCCAGTTCCACTTGTAGTTCATGGCTGTGGTCGACGAAAAACGCGGGACGTGCCCGCGTTTTTCAGGTTCCCGCCGACCCGCCCTACTGCACGCCCTTGTCGTTGGGGTTCGCGAACGCTTCCCTGATCGCAGGCGTCATCGCGAAGTTCAGGTTGACGTTGCGCGGCGGGATCGGCTTCAGGAACCAGCGCGCGTAGATCTGCTCGATTTCGGGCGACTTGTAGACGGCGGCGAGCGTCGTGTCGACCAGTGCTTTGAACTGCGGGTCGTCGCGCCGGAGCATCACGCCGTAAGGCTCGGTGCGCAGCGACTCCGACAGGATCACGAAGTCGCCGGGATTCTGCTGGTTGGCGATCTGGCCCGCGAGCAGGATGTCGTCCATGATGAACGCCTGCGCGCGGTCGGTCGCGAGGAGCTGCATCGACTCGGCGTGGTCCTTGCCCTGCAGCTCCTTGAAGTCGATGTTCTTTGCCTTCTCGAAGCCGCGCAAGAGCGGGATCGAGGTGGTGCCGGAGGTCGAGGCGACCGTCTTGCCGGCGAGGTCGGCGAACGACTTGATGCCCGAGCTCTTCTTCACCGCCGCCGACACGTTGATCACGAAGTACGTCGGGCCGAACGCGACCTGCTTCTGCCGCTCGACCGAGTTGGTCGTCGAACCACACTCGATGTCGATCGTGCCGTTCTGCAGGAGCGGGATGCGGTTGGCCGAGGTGACCGGCTGGAACGCCACCTTGAGGTTCGGCATGGCGAGCTGGGTCTTGACCGCGTCGACGATCTTCGCGCACAGGTCCATCGCGTAGCCGACCGGCTGCTGCTTGTCGTCCAGGTACGAGAAGGGAATCGAGGACTCGCGGTGGCCGATCGTGATCGAGCCGGTGTCCTTGATCTTCTTCAGCGTGCCTTCGAGCGCCTGCGCGTGTGCCGGGGCGGCGACCAACGCCGCGAGCGCGATCGCGAGGGGCAGACGGTAGATCTGCTTCATGGGGTTCTCCTGAACAGGGGTGGTGCGCCGTTGGCGCGGCCCGCCGCGCAGACGACGGGGAAACCGACGGATTTTACGGGGCGTGCCCCGGATTTGAAAGCCGGCGACGACTCGCCCGCCAAATGGGGTGAGGGCCGTACCGGGCAGCCGCCTCACGATGCTGGTGCAGCATGCTGCCTATAATCGGGCCATGACTTCCGAGCGAGATCGCAGGCTGCCCCCCGTGTATCGCGTCGCCGAGCTGCGCACGGTGGAAGCGAGGCACGCCGGCGAACCACTGATGGAGCGGGCCGGTGCCGCCGCTGCCGACGTGGCGCGCGCGATGGCGTCCGGGCGCAGCGGGCCGATCGTCGTGCTCGCCGGTCCCGGCAACAATGGCGGTGACGGCTTCGTCGTGGCGCGACTGCTGCGCGACGGGTACTTCGAGGTCCATGTCGTGTTTCGCGGCGACCCGGCAGGTCTGCCCGCGGATGCCGGTGCCGCCTACCGGGCGTACGTCGCGGCTGGCGGCGCGACCGTGGCGGACCCGCCCCCCCCGCAACCCGCACTCGTCGTCGACGCACTCTTCGGCATCGGCCTCTCCCGTCCGTTGCCGCCGGAGGCGGCGTCGCTCGTCACCTGGGCGAACGCGAGTCGGGCGCCGATCCTCGCGCTCGACATCCCGACCGGCCTCTCCGCCGACACCGGCATCGCGACCGCGCCGGCGATCCGCGCCACCGCGACCGTGACGTTCATCGCGCTGAAGCCCGGGCTCCTGACCGCGGAGGGCCCCGACTTTTGCGGCGAGATCTCCGTGCACTCGCTGGGGCTCGATCCCGACGCCACTGCACCCGCGACGGGCCGGGCGCTCGACTGGAACACGCTGTCCTCCGATCTGCCGGAGGTATTCGCTCGGCGCGTGCGCGCGGTGCACAAGGGCACCTTCGGCACGCTCGGAATCGTCGGCGGCACCACCGGCATGACCGGTGCGGCACTCCTCGCCGGGCGCGCGGCGCTACGGGCCGGCGCGGGGAAGGTGTGGGTGGGATTCGCCGCCGCCCACCCGCCCGCGGTCGATTGCGGCATGCCCGAGCTGATGCTGCGCAACGCCGAGGACGTGCTCGAAGCGAACGCGAGCGCCTACGTCGTCGGTTGCGGCCTGGGCATCGATGCCCGGGCGCACGATCTCGTGGCGCGCGCGCTCGCGAGACCCGTGCCGATCGTCCTCGATGCCGATGCGTTGACGCTGCTCGGCGCCGACCGCGCGCTGCGCGCCGCCGCACGTGCGCGCGAGGCCGCGACGATCGTCACGCCGCATCCCGCGGAAGCCGCACGGCTCACCGCGAAGGATGTCGCCGCCATCCAGCACGATCGCATCGGCGCCGCGCTTGCGATCGCCCAGCAGCTGCGCGCGCACGTGGTGCTGAAGGGCGCGGGCAGCGTGCTCGCGCACCCGGGCGGGACGTTCGCGGTCAATCGCAGCGGCAACCCCGCGCTGTCGGCGGCGGGAACCGGCGACGTGCTGGCGGGGATTGCCGGCGCGTGCCTCGCGCAGCAGGTCGACGCCGAGGAGGCGCTGCGCATCGCCGTGTGCCTGCACGGCGCCGCGGCCGACCTGCTCGTCGCGCGCGGCATCGGACCGGTCGGCGTCGCCGCATCGGAGCTCCCGGATGCCGCCCGCGAGCTCCTCAATCGCGCCGGAAAGTAGGGTCAGACTCGACTTTCCCGGGAAAGTCGAGTCTGACCCTAGTTTTTCGTCAGGGGATGAGCAGTGTCGCGCCGGTCGTGGCGCGCGACTCGAGCGCGCGGTGCGCGTCCGCCGCCCCCGCCAGCGGGAAGGTCTGCCTGACGTCGGCCTTGACCTTGCCTGCCGCGACCATCGAGAACAGCTCGTCGGCCATCGCGAGCAGGTCGGCGCGCTTTGCCGCGTAGCCCATGAGCGTCGGCCGCGTCGCGAAGAGTGATCCCTTCTGCGCGAGCAATCCGAGATTGAACGCCGCGACCGGCCCCGACGCGTTGCCGAAGCTCACGAACAGGCCGCGAGGCGCGAGGCAGTCGAGGGAGGCGGGAAAGGTGTCCTTGCCGATGGAGTCGTAGACCACCGGCACGCCGGCGCCACCGGTCAGCGCCTTGACGCGTGCAACGAAGTCCTCGCGCGTGTAGACGATCGTCTCGGCACAGCCGTGGGCGCGCGCGAGCGCCGCCTTCTCGTCGGAGCTTACCGTGCCGATCATGCGCACGCCGAGCGCCTTCGCCCACTGGCAGGCGATCAGGCCGACGCCGCCCGCCGCCGCGTGGAACAGGATCGTCTCGC
>CAYQAF010000340.1:0-3345 GCA_964415375.1 uncultured Alcaligenaceae bacterium | reverse complement strand
GCGGTCGAGGAGGCCGCGGCGGCCGGCATCACCGACATGATCTTCATCACCGGGCGCAACAAGCGCGCGATCGAGGATCACTTCGACAAGGCCTACGAGCTCGAGACCGAGCTCGCGCTGCGCAACAAGTCGGCGCTGCTCGAGTGCGTGCAGGCGGCCACACCTCCGGGGATCAACTGCATCTTCATTCGCCAGACCGAGACGCTGGGGCTCGGTCACGCCGTGCTCTGCGCCGCGCCGGTGGTCGGCAACGAGCCGTTCGCGGTGCTGCTCGCCGACGACCTGATCGACGCCGAAGTCCCGGTGATGAAGCAGATGGTCGAGGTCGCCGCAAGGGAGCGCGTGGCGACCGTCGGCGTGATGAGCGTCGATCCGCAGGAGGTGGGCAGCTACGGCATCGTCGAGACTGCCGCGCCGGAAGGCGACATCGCACGCATCGTGCGCATCGTGGAGAAACCGAAACCGGGATCGACGACCTCGACCAAGGCGGTGGTCGGCCGCTACGTATTGACGCCCCGGATCTTCCACCACCTGCGGACGATGCCCGCCGGCGCGGGCGGCGAGATCCAGTTGACCGACGCGATCGCCCGACTGCTCGTCGAGGAGCGCGTCGTCGCCTACGAGTTCAAGGGGCGACGCTACGATTGCGGCAGCAAGGTGGGCTACCTGGAGGCGACCGTCGACTTCGGACTCAAGCACCCGGAAACCGGCCGCGAGTTCGCCGCGTTCCTCGCCAACCGTGCCCGTTCGCCGGGCGATGCGGCGCGGTCGTGACGCTGAACGAACTGCGCTACATCGTCGCGGTCGCGCAGGAACGAAGCTTCGGGCGCGCCGCGGGGAAGTGCTTCGTGTCGCAGCCGGCGCTCTCGGTCGCGATCCAGAAGCTCGAGGAGGAGCTCGGCGCGCCACTCTTCGAGCGCGGCAAGAGCGAGATCACCGTCACGCCGGTCGGCGAACGCATCGTCGAGCAGGCGCAGCGCGTGCTCGAGGAGGCGTCGCGGATCAAGGAGATCGCCCAGTCCGGCCGCAATCAGCTGGCCGGGACGCTGCGCCTCGGGGTGATCTACACCGTCGCGCCTTACCTGCTGCCGGACCTGATCCCCGTGCTGCACGAGCTTGCGCCGCAGATGCCGCTCGACATCGAGGAGAACCTGACCGAGCACCTCGAGGGCGCGCTGAAGAGCGGCCGCATCGATGCCGCGATCGTCGCGCTGCCGTTCGATCCGCCGGGCATCGTCACGACATTTCTTTACGAGGAGCCGTTCCAGGTCGTGGTGCCGCAGGGCCACAAGTGGGCGAAGCGCAAGTCGGTACACCCGGACGAGCTCGCGACCGAGCACACGATCCTGCTCAACGTCGGCCACTGCTTCCGTGACCAGGTACTCGACCGCTGCCCGGAGCTGAACCGCGCCGACGCGCATGTGACACGCACGAGCTCGCTCGAGACGGTGCGCAACATGGTGGCGTCGGGCCTCGGCATCTCGGTGCTGCCGCACGATGCGCTCACCCCCAAGTACCACAGCCGGCTCGTGGTGCCGGTGCCGTTCGCCAAGCCGGCGCCGTCGCGGCGCGTTGCGCTCGCGGCGCGCAAGAGCTTCCCGCGGCCGCAGGCGATCGAGGCGATCCGCGCTGCCGTCGCGACCTGCCGGTCCGGCGGGGCACGGCCGCGGGCGAAGTCGGAAGGCGGGCGCGGAAGGCCCGAAGGGAGAACTGCCGCATGACGTCACAGCGCACAGCCGCGGTCGCGATCGTGGCTGCGGTGGTTTCGCTGGCCGGGAGCTTCGCGCTTGCCCAGCCGGCTCCGCCGACGGCGATGGGTTCAATCGCGCCGCGGTTCGCGAAGCCGGTCGGTCGGCCGATGGTCTGCCTCGTCCTTTCCGGAGGCGGCGCCCGCGGCGCCGCCCACATCGGCGTGATCAAGGTGCTCGAGGAGTATCGCGTGCCGATCGACTGCATCACCGGCACGAGCATGGGTTCGCTGGTCGGCGCCGGGTACGCGACGGGCATGACGGTCCCCGAGATGGAGAAGCTGACGGAGAGGATCACCTTCGACCTGCTGTTCAAGGAAGTGCCGCCGCGCCCGGAACTGACGATCCGGCGCAAGCAGGACGAGTTGCGCCTCAACCTGTTCTCGCCGGAGATCGGAGTCAACGACCGCGGCGACGTCGGCTTCGCCAAGGGCGTCGTCTCCGGCGTGCAGCTCGAAAGGGTGCTGCGCGACCTGTCGCGGATCAAGGGCTACGTCGACTTCGACAAGCTGCCGATACCCTTCCGGGCGGTGGCGACCGATCTCGTCACCGGCAAGCCGAAGGTCTTCGACAGGGGCGATCTCGCGCTGGCCATGCGCGCGAGCATGTCCGTCCCCGGCATCATCGCGCCGGCCGAGTTCGACGACATGATGCTGGTCGACGGCGGCCTGGTGAACAACCTGCCGGTGGACGTCGCCCGCAGCATGGGTGCCGACATCGTGATCGCGGTCAACCTCGGTACGCCGCTCGCGAAGCGCGAGGACGTCAAGAACGTCCTCGGCATCACGGGACAGATGATTGCCATCCTCACCGAGCAGAATGTCCAGCAGACGCTCGCGACGCTCAAGCCCACCGACATCCTGATCCTGCCCGAGCTCGGCAACTACACGGCGGGCGACTTCGACAACATGAAGTCGACCTTCCCGATCGGCGAGGCAGCGGCGCGCAAGGTCGCCGACCAGCTCGCGGCGCTGTCGCTGCCCGCCGACCGCTATGCGCAGTTCCAGTCGCAGCGCACGAAGACGATCGTCGCGACTACCCGTCCGGTCGACGAGATCCGCTTCGAACCGCGGCCGAAGCGGGTCAATCCCGAGTTCATGGCGACGCTGATCGAAAGCCGGGCGGGCGAGCCGTTCGACCAGGCGACGCTCGATGCCGACCTGCTGCGCCTGTATGGCACGCGGGACTTCGAGCACGTGAGCTACCGGCTGATCGAATCGCCGACGAAGCAGATCCTCAACATCCAGGGCGTCGAGAAGAGTTGGGGGCCGAACTTCCTGCGCTTCGGGCTCGGCTTGTCGTCCGACTTCAGCGGCAACGCGTTCTTCAACCTGCAGGCGCAATACCGCCGCACCTGGATCAACAGCTACGGCGGCGAGTGGTACAACGACGTCGCGCTGGGGCGCAACACGGCATGGTACTCCGAGTTCTATCAGCCGCTCGACGCGCGCCAGCGCTTCTTCGTGGCGCCCTACCTCGACCTGGAGCGCCGCTTCCTGGACGTGTTCGTCGGTGACACGCCGACGTCGGAGTATGCGCTGCCCACGGCACTCGCCGGCGTCGACCTCGGCACGCAGTTCACCCGCTACGGCGAGGT
>CAYQAF010000339.1:0-3349 GCA_964415375.1 uncultured Alcaligenaceae bacterium | reverse complement strand
CGTTCTCGCAGAAGAACATCAACTGCTCGATCGCCGAGTCGATCGAGCGCTTCCGTCCGGTGGTGCTGGCCGCGCGCGAGGCCGGCATGCACGTTCGCGGCGCGATTTCGTGCGCGCTCGGCTGCCCGTATCAGGGCAAGGTCAAGCCCGAGGCCGTCGGCTACGTCGCGAAGCTGATGCGCGACATCGGCGTGCAGCACGTCGGCGTCGCCGACACGATCGGCGTCGGCACACCGGCGGCGGTGCAGCGCGCGATGGCAGCCGCACTCGCCGTCTATCCGGTCGCAGACGTCAGCGGGCACTTCCACGACACGTACGGGCAGGCGCTCGCCAACGTCTACGCCTGCCTCGAGCTCGGCATCGCGACGTTCGACACGAGCGTCACGGGGCTCGGCGGCTGCCCGTACGCCAAGGGCGCGACCGGCAACGTCGCTACCGAGGACGTCGTCTACATGCTCCACGGCCTCGGCATCGAAACTGGCATCGACCTCGGGAAGCTGCGCGAGGCCGGCCGCTTCATCTCCGCGCACCTGGGGCGGGCCACCGGCTCGCGCGCCGGGCGCGCACTCGACGTGCGCGAGGGCGTCGTCGCGTGACGAGGTCGGGCGTGTGCCGATGCGGGGATCGCGCGTGAGCGCCGAGCGCCAACGGGTGACGGCAGCGCCAGCGGGTGGCGTCGCCTCGCCGTGCATCAGCGTCTGCGCGATCGAGCCGCGCACCGGCCTCTGCGAGGGCTGCTTCCGCACGCTCGACGAGATCGCCGGCTGGATCGCGT
Organism: uncultured Alcaligenaceae bacterium; assembly: GCA_964415375.1. Taxonomy (GTDB): domain Bacteria; phylum Pseudomonadota; class Gammaproteobacteria; order Burkholderiales; family Casimicrobiaceae; genus VBCG01. The sequence continues at coordinate 2,574 of CAYQAF010000339.1, read as the reverse complement.
TCTCCCCCGACGAGAAGCGCGCGGTGCTCGCGGCGCTCCCGGAACGTCGCAAGCGCTCGGGCGGAGCGTGAACGGCCCCGAACGACACGTGCGCGCCGCCGACTGGTACTTCGACTTCGTCTCGCCGTTCGCGTACCTGCAGAGCGAACGGTTGGCCACACTCGCCCCGGTGCTGCGCGTCCGCTATCGCCCGGTGCTGTTCGCGGCGCTGCTCGATGCCCACGGGCAGAAGGGGCCGGCGGAGATACCGGCGAAGCGCGCGTTCACCTATCGCCACGTGGTGTGGCTCGCCAGGCGTGCCGGCATCCCGATCAAGTTCCCGCACGAGCATCCGTTCAATCCGCTGCCGCTGCTGCGCCTCGCGATCGCCTGCGACGGTGCGCCCGACGCCGTGCACCGCATCTTCCGTTTCGTGTGGCGCGACGGACGGCTGCCGGACTTGCCGATCGAGTGGCACGAGCTGACGCACGACCTCGGACTGCCGGACGCCGATGCGCGCATCGCCACGGCGGAAGTGAAGGACGCACTGCGGCGCAACACCGACGAGGCGATCGCGCGGGGCGTGTTCGGCGTGCCCACGCTCGCGATCGGCGACGCGCTGTTCTGGGGTGCCGACGCGACCGAGATGGCGCGCGACTATGCGGCGGCGGGCGGCCGCTTCGACGACCCGGAGTACGAGCGGGTCGCGACGCTGCCCGAAGGCGCGACGCGGCGCAAGGCGCGGCCGGAACCTGCGCGGAAGCCGCGCACGCGGGTCGTCGGGACCGCTCGCTAACTGCGCGGTCCGACGTCGCGCGACACGGCCGCGTGCCCGCTGACGCGCACGATGCCCGCGGCAACGAGCGCGTCGATCGCCTCGCCGGCGAGGCCCGCCTCGCGCAGCACCTCGACGCTGTGCTCGCCCTGCGCGGGGGCGCTGCGCGCCACCTCGAAGGGCAGGCCCTCGATGCGGAACGGCGGCGCGTACTGGCGCATGCCGTCGGCCGCGACGACCATCGCGCGCGACGCGAACTGGACGTCCGCGAGCGCCTCGTCGAGCGTCAGCACGGGCGTCACGCAGCAATCGACGTTCGCGAACACGCGCTGCCAATGCGCAAGGCGACGCGTGGCGAACACCGCCTCGAGCTCGCGCCGCACGCGCTGTCCTTCCCCGCCTGTCGCGAGCCCCGATCCCGCGAGATCCTCGCGGCCGATCGTCGCGCACAGGAGCCGCCAAAATTTGTCCTCGAGCGCGCCGACGGCGAGCCAGCGACCATCGGACGTGCCGTAGACGCCGTAGGCCGGAACGCCACCGGTGAGGAGGTCCTCGCCGCGCGGCTGCGTCGCGCCCCGCTGCTCGAGCGCGTGAAGGGAGAAGATGCTGTGCGCGAGCGCCGCATCGGCCATCGCGACGTCGATGCGCGCGCCCTTGCCGGTACGCTGCACCCGGACCAGCGCGGCAAGGATCGCGATCGCGGCGCTCGCAGCGCCCCCGAGCAGGTCGGCGATCTGCAGGTTGCACAGCGCGGGAGGGCCCCCCGCCACGCCGGTCTGGTCGAGCACCCCGGCATAGCCGAGGTAGTTGATGTCGTGGCCCGCTGCGCCGGCGCGCGGGCCGTCCTGGCCGTAGCCGCTGATCGAGGCGAGCACCACGCGCGGGTTCGCCGCGGCGAGCGCGGCGTAGCCGACGCCGAGCGCGTCGACCACGCCGGGGCGGAAGCTCTCGACGACGACGTCGGCGCCCCGCGCGAGGGCGAGGAACGCCTCGCGGCCGCGCGGGGCCTTCAAGTCGATCGCGACCGAGCGCTTGTTGCGGTTTACCGCCCGGTAGAACGCGCTCGCGTTTCCGCCTTGCGCGCCGAGCGTGCGCGCATAGTCGCCGGCACCCGTGTCCTCGACCTTGACGACGTCGGCGCCCAGATCGGCGAGATGGAGCGTGCACACCGGCCCCGGCAGCAGCCGTGACAGGTCGAGCACGCGTATACCTGCGAGCGGCCGGCGGTTTGCCTCCTCACTTGCGGCTTGCGCCGCTGCGCTCGCTTCAGATCTCGTCGGCACCGGGAATGCCGAGCGAGCGCCGGATCGCCTTGGCGACGGCGAGCGCCTCGCCTTGCGTCGGCGCGAGGCAGGTGACGTGGCCCATCTTGCGGCCACGGCGCGGCTCGGCCTTGCCGTAGAGGTGGAGTTTCGCCTGTGGGTGCGCGAGCACCGCGGGCCAGTCGGGCTCGCGCGATGCCGTCGCCCCCGGCCCGTCGAACCACAGGTCGCCCAGCAGGTTCACCATCACCGCCGGCTCGTGCTGGCGCGTGTCGCCCAGCGGCAGCCCGGCGAGGACGCGTGCCTGCTGCTCGAACTGGGAGGTGACGCAGGCGTCGATCGTGTAATGGCCGCTATTGTGCGGACGCGGCGCGATTTCGTTGACCAGCAGCGCGCCGTCGCGGGTGACGAACAGCTCGACGCACAGCACGCCGCGATAGTCGAGCGCGGCGGCAACCCGTGTCGCCACGGCGCGCGCCTGGTCCGCCAGTTCCGGCGGCACGCGCGCGGGGACGATCGAGACATCGAGGATGCCGTCGCGATGCCGGTTCTCGGCGA
>CAYQAF010000338.1:0-3351 GCA_964415375.1 uncultured Alcaligenaceae bacterium | reverse complement strand
TCGACGAGCCACGCGTACAGGTCAGGTACGGTGTAGGCGTGGTCTTGCGGGTGCAGCAGGAGGTCGAAGAGCCCCGCGTCGCCGCCCGCAATGTGGTCGCCGTGCAGCTCCTCGCCGCGCTTGAACCAGTTGCTGGCGGGCAGGGCGGCCAGTACGGCGCGCGCATTGGCGATCTGCTCGGCTTCGTCCGCGACGCCGGCATTGAGCACGCGCAGCAGTGACTGCAGCTGGTAGACGCCGGTGCGGCCGTAGAGCCCGTACACGAGAATCGCCATCGCGCCGTCGTCCGCGAGGACCGACAGCAGTGCCTCGAGGCCCGCATCGGGATCGGCGAGGTGGTGGAGGACGCCGATGCAGTTCACGTAGTCGAAGCGCCCGAGATCGAGCCGCGGCAGATCGAGGAGCGAGGCCTGCACGAAGCGGATGCGCCGGTCGTAGCCGTTGATGGCGGCGCGCCGTCTCGCGACGTCGATCGCCGCGCCGCTCACGTCGAGGTGGACGACCTCGGCGTCGGTGTCGCGCAGCTGGTGGGCGAGGAAGATGCTGCCGTCGCCGGTGCCTCCGCCGGCGACCAGCACCCGGAACCCCGGGCTGAATCGTGCCTCGCCGCGGAAGCAGTGGTGGTTGAGGATGTCCAGATTGTCGAGCCACGTGCCGATGATCCGCACGCGCTCCTCTTCGGGATCGCGCGGCGGATACGGGTAGCGCTCGTACTGGGCCCGGACGCGGGCCGCGGGGTCGTCGGAAGACGAAGGATCGGCGGGACTCATCGCGCCGCCATCGTAACCCGGCGCGACATCCGCTCCGCGAACGTCGCTCGCGTCAGGGTTCCGCGCGGAGCGTCCGGTCGAGGATCATCAGCATCGCCGCGGTGGCGCCCCAGATGTAGCGCTCGCCGTAGGGAATGGCGAAGAAGTCGCGTCGCAGCTCGCCCAGCATGCGGAAGTGCCGCTGCTGGTTCGCCGGCTCGAGCAGGAAGGCGAGCGGCACCTCGAAGACGTCGGCTACCTCGACCGGATCGGGGACGAGTTCGAACGGTGGCTCGACCCAGCCCACGATCGGCCGCACCGAATAGCCGGTCACGGTTTCGTAGCCGGACAATTCCCCCAGGATCGTGACGGCGGTAGGCGGGAGTCCGACTTCCTCCCGTGCCTCGCGCAATGCGGCGGCGACGGCGCTGTCGTCGCCCGGATCGATGCGCCCGCCCGGGAAGCTGATCTGCCCGGGGTGGTCGGGAAGGTCGCGGCTGCGCTCGGTCAGCAGCACCGTCAGCCCCGCGGGACGATTGACCAGCGGCACCAGCACCGCCGCGGGCATGGCGTGGCCCTCGCGACCGGGCAGCCGGAAGCCGTCCGAGAGGCCGACCGCCGCCGGCGGCGCCGGGCGCGCCAGGCGCTCGGCGATCCACGGTCGCTGGAGATGGGGGTCGAGACGGAACAGCGGCAGCGGCATCGGGACCGGGCGCGGCGCAGGGCACGGCCCTCGCTGTGATGTTAGCAGGGTGCCCATTGGACAAATGGGGCGGCAGCGGGCCGTTCGCAACCGCGACGCGGCGACGAGGCTAGAATCGTTGCCCATGGCCAACGACGCGCTCATCCTCTTCGCCCACGGTGCTCGCGACCGCAGCTGGGCCGCTCCATTCGAACGTGTCCTTGCGCGGGTACGGGCAGAGGCGCCGGAACGCGACGCGATGCTCGCCTACCTCGAATTCATCGAGCCCGATCTTCCCGCAGCGATCGCCGCCCAGGCTGCGAAGGGCCACCGTGCGATCCGGGTGGTGCCGCTGTTCCTCGGTCCCGGCGGCCACTTGCGGCGCGAACTGCCGCAGATCCTGGAGGCGGCGCGCCGTGGGCATCCCGGCGTGACGATCGATGCGACGCCGCCGGCCGGCGAGGACGCCGGCGTCGTCGACGCGCTCGCCGGATTCTGCTTGCGCTAGGGCCTGTTCACCTCGCGAGATCGGCCCATCCGGTGCGCATGCGCACGAAGCGCGTGATGTGCGCGAGCGCGATCGAGGCCTCGGGAAGGAACTCGGCGATCTGGAACACGTGTGGCGCGTCGGGCCACAGCTCGAGTTCCACGTCCACGCCGGCCGCGTCCGCCTTCTCGGCCGCGCGCTCGGCCTCGTCGCGAAGCATCTCGGTGCTCCCCACCTGGAAGAACAACGGCGGAAAGCCGGCGAAGTCGCCGAACAGCGGCGAGACCTCGGGATGCATGTAGAGGTCGGGCGTCGGCACGTAGTGCTTGCGCAAGACGAGCAGCGCGGACAGCCGGAGCAACGGGTCGACGCCGTCGAAGTGGGCCATGCTCGGGCTGCCCATCGTGCAGTCGAGCGCGGGCGAAAGCAGGATCGCGCAGGCGGGCATCGGCTCGCTCGCACGGCGGGTGCGCTGCAGGGTCACGAGCGCCAGGTTGCCGCCGGCGGAATCGCCGGCGACGACGATGTCGGACGGTGTGATGCCCTCGACCAGCAGAAACCGGTACGCCGCGTGGCAGTCGTTCGGCGCGGCAGGAAACGGATGCTCCGGCGCGAGCCGATAGTCGGGGACCAGCGCACGCGCGTGCAGGCGCCGGCACAGGCGCGCGACCAGCGCCGCATGCGCATTGGCGAAGCGGAACGCGAACGAACCGCCGTGGAGATAGAAGAGCACGCGCTCCTCGCGCGATTCCGGGACCGAAATCCACTCCGCCGGAACGCCGTTGCACTCCACCGGCGTGCGCACGATGCTGCGATCGAGGGCGACGTGCCGCGCGTCGAGCTTCGCGAACTGCCGCCGCAGCGCCGCGATGTCGGTGTCGGGCGTGATGCGGCTGCGCAGCATCAGTCGCAGCGCCGCGGAGTAGGCCCGGCTGCGCAGGCTCGGGCGCAGGCCGATCTCGCGGCGGTAGGAGGCACGGCGATGCATGCGATGTACCGGCGACTCGGTGAGGCGCGCGTCGCGGCGGGACGCGGTCAGTCGGCGCCCTTGGCCGCCTTCGGCTCGGGCGTGCGCCAGCGCAACAGCTTGCGCAACGCATCGATCGCATCGTCGACGTAGGTGTAGACGACGGGGACGACGAGCAGGCTCAGGAAGGTCGACGTGATGAGGCCGCCGATGACGACGATGGCCATCGGCGCGCGGAAGCTGGGGTCGGTGCCGACGCCGATCGCGATCGGCAGCATGCCCGCACCCATCGCCACGGTGGTCATCACGATAGGACGGGCGCGCTTGCGGCAGGCGTCGAGCAGCGCCTCCCAGCGGTTCTTGCCGTGGTCGCGGCGGGCGAGGATCACGTAGTCGATCAGCAGGATCGCGTTCTTGGTGGCGATGCCCATCAGCATGATGAGGCCGATCATCGACGGCATCGACA
>CAYQAF010000337.1:0-3358 GCA_964415375.1 uncultured Alcaligenaceae bacterium | reverse complement strand
CGCTTCGCGACCTCGCGGTAGTGCTCGATCACGCTGCCGAGGTCGCGGCGGAAGCGGTCCTTGTCCATCTTCTCGCCGGTCTTCGCGTCCCACAGCCGACAGCCGTCGGGCGTGAACTCGTCGCCCAGCACGACCGGTCCCTTCGGATCGTCGAGGGTGTGGCCGAACTCCAGCTTGTAGTCGACGAGATCGATGCCCGCGTCGGCGAACAGCGGCTTCAGCACGCCGTTGACCTTGTGCGTGAGCGCCTTCATCTGTGCAATCTCGTCGGGCGTCGCCCAGCCGAGCACGCGGATGTGGTCGTCGTTCACCAGCGGGTCGTGCAGCGCGTCGCTCTTCAGGAAGAACTCGAAGATCGGCTCCAGGAGCTTCGTGCCCTCCTCGATGCCATAGCGCTTGGCCATCGAGCCGGCGACGACGTTGCGCACCACGCACTCGACCGGCAGCATCTTCATCGCCTTCACCAGCGACTCGCGCTCGTTCAGGAGCCGCACGAAGTGGGTGTTGACGCCGGCCCGGGCGAGCAATCCCATCACGTGCGCGTTGATGCGGTTGTTGGTCTCGCCCTTCAGCTCGAGCTTGGCGAGCTTCGCGCCGTCGAACGCCGAGACGTCGTCGCGGTAGTGCATCACGAGGATGTTCGGATCGTCGGTTGCGAAGACCGTCTTGGCCTTGCCGCGGTAGAGCTCCCGGCGGTTTTCAGTGAGCTTGTCCATGTCGTTCTCCGTGTTCGCGCTACAGCGACCGCCAGTCGAAACCCGCCGCCTGGTCGGCGATGCCGATCCAGTCCTGCGCGCATCCGAGCGCACCGGCCAGCGCGGCGCGCGCGAGCTCCGGCGTGTTGTTTTCCTTCGAGAGGTGCGCGGCAACGACGTGCCGCAGTCGCGACGTGTCGAGCGAGCGCAAGAGCTCCGCAGCCGCGTCGTTGCACAGATGCCCCAGTCGCCCCGCGATGCGCTGCTTGAGCGGATACGGATAGCGGCCGCCGGCGAGCATCGCGTCGTCGTGGTTGCACTCGAGCACCAGCGCGTCGCAGCCAGTGAGGCTCGCCTCGACATGCGCAGTGATGACACCCAGGTCGGTCAGCACACCGAGGCGCGCGGCGCCGTCGCTCACCACGTACTGCACCGGATCGCGTGCGTCGTGGGGCACCGGGAACGGCCGCACCTCGAGCTCGCCGATCGCGAGGACGTCGTGCGAGTCGAACGAGTACACCCTCGGCACGTCGGCCAGGCGCTCGCACACGGCGTCGAGCGTGCCGAACGTGAGCCACACCGGGATGTCGTGGCGCGCGGCGAACGCCGCGACGCCGCCGACGTGGTCGGAGTGCTCGTGGGTGATGAAGATCGCGGTGACGTCGCCGGGCGCCAGGCCGAGTCGGGCGAGGCGCGAGGCCGTCTCGCGCACCCCGAACCCGCAATCGACGAGGACCCGCGTCGCTCCCGACTCGACAACGAGCCCGTTGCCCTCGCTACCCGAGCCGAGCGAGGCGAAGCGCATCACCGCGGCGCGTGTCCGTCCGGTCGCAAGACGCGACGTGCCCGCGCTAGCGGAGCTGCTCGCGCAGCAGCGCGAGGATGCGCTCGCTGTTCGCCGACCGGTCGGTCGCACCCTTCGGATCCTGGACCGTCACCGCCGACTTGGGGGGCTCCTCGGCGACCTTGATCCGGTATTGCTCGGGGCGGTCCTTGTCGTCGGTCTTCCAGAACATCAGCTTGTCGAGCCAGCCCGCTTCGCGGGCCTTCGTCGCGTCGGAATCCGGATCGGCATAGCGAACGTAGTAGAGGCCGCTCGTGCGATCGCGGTCGACCACGGTGAAGCCCGTGCGGTCGAGCGCGAGGCCCACCCGGCGCCACGCCTGGTCGAAGGAGTCGTCGATGACGAGCTTCACGGTGCCGTCGGGGGATCGCTCGAGACGTGCCTTGTCGGCCGCGGCCGGCTGCCCCGGCGCCGGAGCCGCCGTCGTGGCGAGCGCCGCGGTGACGGCCGGCTGCGGGGCGCCGAAGCGCAGCATCATCCGCCCGAGCATCTCGGCCTCGACGTTGGGATTCGGCGGCAGCACCGCCCACGCGAACGCGGCAGGGGATCCGCCGTCGATCTTGGTCGTCGGCACCTGCTCCATGCCGCGGTGCGAGATGAAGACTTCGACCGTCCCCGGCTCGATGCCGCGCTCGATGCGCGTGCGGAACTTGTCGCGCTTGTAGGTCGTGTAGAAAATGTCGATGTACTTGCCGATCAGGTTGCGCACCGGATCGTTGGGAATCTCGGCGCGGTTCTCGGCCCAGTCGGTCTCCATCACGCCAATCGCCGGCTGTTCGACCGCGACCACGAACCCGAGGTCGGTCCAGAATTGCCGCGCCGTGTTCCACGCCTGCTCGGGCGCGGCCTTCACCACCAGCCAGCGCTCGGTGCCCGCGCGCACGAGGCGCGCATCGGGGTTCTGCGGCAGCAGTTCGGTCTGCTTGGCGCGCCCGCCCGACTGCTGGGCGGCGAGCCCGCTCGCGGTCGTCGGCGCACTGAAGCGGTCGTCGAAGCGGGGCGTGTCGAGGTCGGGCGGAATCTCCAGCGCGGGCGCCGAGCTCGTCGACTTGTAGTCGATGCGCTTGCCCATGCTGGTGTTGCTGCCGAACGTCTCGCAGCCCGCGAGGGCGGCGGCAACCGCGGCGATCACCGAGAGCGCGGCAACTCGCCGCAGCGTGCAGTACACAGCGTCCATCGGCTTTCCGTATTACGAGAGACACCCCGCTTCGCGCAGCGCGGAGCGGACGGTGTCGTGGAACTGGGGAGACAGCGGCACGAGCGGCAGCCGCAGCTCGCCTCCGATCCGGCCCATCTCGGCCAGGGCCCACTTGACGGGAATCGGGTTCGCCTCGACGAACAATTTGCGGTGCAGCGGCAGCAGGCGGTCGTTCGTGGCGCGCGCCAGCGCGTAGTCGCCGCCGAGCGCCGCCTTGCACATCGCGCTCACCAGCCGCGGCGCGACGTTCGCGGTGACCGAGATCACCCCGTGGCCGCCCATCATCATCAACGGCAGCGCGGTGATGTCCTCGCCGCTGTAGACGGCGAAACCGGTGTGGCCCTTCGCGTTCAGCCCGCGCAAGAGCTCGCTGCCGCGACCGATGTCCGCGGTGGCGTCCTTCAGCCCGACGATCCCGGGCACCTCGGCGAGGCGCAGCACGGTTTCGTTCGACAGGTCGGCGACCGTGCGGCCGGGTACGTTGTAGAGGATCACCGGCAGGCCGACCTTCGCGATCTCGGCGAAGTGCCGGTAGAGGCCCTCCTGCGTCGGCTTGTTGTAGTAGGGAACGACTGACAGACAGAAAGCCGCGCCGACCTTTTTCGCGTACTCGGTGAGTTC
>CAYQAF010000336.1:0-3395 GCA_964415375.1 uncultured Alcaligenaceae bacterium | reverse complement strand
CGACATCGTCCACGACCACACGGTGATCGGACCGATCTACTCCCAGTGGCGCACCCGGGGCCCCGTCGTCACCACCAACCATGGCCCCTTCGTCGAGGAGATGAACGAGATCTACGCGCGCATGGCGCGACACGCGTCTTCGCGTGCACGGACGCACGCATGCAGGAGGTCTACGTCGCGGCGTACGAGCGCGCCGACGCCCGTTGGCGCGAGGTGCTCGCCCCGGCCGTCGTCGGCCCCACCGAGGTCACGCTGCCTTCCGGGAGCTGGTTCGGTGCGGGCGACGGGCTTGCCGCGCATCCCGCGATGGCCGAGCGTTGTGCGTTCTCCGGGGTGGACGCGACGATCAAGCCCTCGGCACGCGCGATCGGCGAACTGGGACGCGCGCGCCTGATGGCGGGGCAGGGCACGCCGCCCTCCGAGGCGCTGCCGCTGTACGTGCGGCATCGGGTTGCGCTGACGACCGCGGAGCGGGCCGCGGGTGCGAGGCTCTGATGGCGAGCGTTCCCGATCGACTGGCGTACCTGCAGCGCGTCCGGTGGCGGCCGATGGCCGAGGCCGACCTCGCCTATGTCGCTGCCCTGGAGAACGAGATACACGCGGCGCCGTGGAGCCTCGGCAACTTCCGCGACGCCCTCGCGGCGGGCTATGGCGCCACGGTCGCCGAGCGCGACGGGCGCATCCTCGCCTTCGGCGTGATGACCCTGGGCGCCGGCGAGGCGCAGCTTCTCAACCTATCCGTAGTGCCGGATGCGAGGCGGCGGGGGCTCGGCGGCGCGTTGCTCCACCGCTTCATGGACGACGCCCGGCGTGCCGGTGCGGAGCAGATATTCCTCGAGGTGCGGATGTCCAACGCGCCGGCGATCGCACTCTACGAAGCTGCCGGATTCGAGGCCGTCGGCCGACGCCACGCGTACTACCCGGCGACGCCTCGCGGCATGTCCGAGGACGCATTGGTCATGCGGCGCACGCTCGTCGAGCCCACGGGCCCCGGGCGGGGTCCGGCGAGGTAGGCGTCGTGGCGAGCCGCGAGGAGATCCTCCGCGAGCTTCTTCTCGCGCCGGAGTGGCGCCTGCGCCGTCGCGACGTCGTGGCGAGCCAGGATGCCGGCGCGTCGGCCGAGCGTGCGCCGATCGCGCCGCCACCCGCCGCGGCCACGCGTCTCGAGCGCATCGCCACGCTCGGGTGGGACGAGTTCGCCGCCGACGTCCAGGCCTGCACGGCGTGCGGCCTGTGCCGCACGCGCAACCAGGTCGTGCCAGGCGTCGGCGACGTTCGTGCGCAGTGGATGCTGATCGGCGAGGCGCCCGGCGCCGAGGAGGATGCGCGCGGCGAGCCGTTCGTCGGCCAGGCCGGCAAGCTCCTCGACAACATGCTGGCCGCGCTCGGCATGAACCGGCGCGACAACGTCTACATCGCCAACGTGCTCAAGTGCCGGCCGCCCGGCAACCGCACGCCGGTGCCGGTCGAAGTCGACGCCTGCCGGCCCTATCTGGAGCGACAGATCGCGCTGATCCAGCCCAAGCTGATCCTCGCGCTGGGCAAGAGCGCGGCTTCGCTGCTGCTGGGCACCGACGCCTCGATCGCCAGCCTGCGCGGGCGCGTGCACCGCGTCCGTGACATACCGCTGGTCGTGACCTACCACCCGGCTTACCTCCTGCGCAGCCTGCAGGAGAAGGCCAAGGCCTGGGAAGACCTGCTGTTCGCGCGGCGTACGCTGGCGGCATCCCGGTCCGAGGCAGATGTTGCGACGGGCGAGTAGAATATTCGCCGACCGCGGCATGCCGTGAAAGCCTGCCGAGGTCCCGTGTGTTGCGTTTTCGCGCTGTTCGGCGCATGCCCCTTGAATGCGGTGGGAATGCACCGCACGTTACCGCCTGCGGGCCGGCTTGCCCGCGCATCACGTCCGGAGGACGCATGTTCCGCAAGTTCGCCGTCATCCTCGCCGCCCTCGCCGTGGCGACGCTTTCCGGCTGTGGCTACAACACGCTGCAGACGCAGGACGAGGGGATCAAGGCCGCGTGGTCCGAGGTGCTGAACCAGTACCAGCGCCGCGCCGACCTCGTGCCAAACCTCGTCAACACGGTGAAGGGCTACGCCGCGCAGGAAGAGAGGGTGCTGGTCGAGGTGACACAGGCGCGCGCCTCGGTGGCCGGCATCAAGGCCACGCCGGAGCTCATCAACGATCCGGAAGCGTTCGCCAAGTTCCAGGCGGCGCAGAGCCAGCTCTCCGGCGCGCTGTCGCGCCTGCTGGTCGTCGCCGAGAACTACCCGAACCTCAAGTCCGACGCGCTGTTCCGCGACTTGCAGTCGCAGCTCGAGGGCACGGAGAACCGCATTACCGTCGCGCGCAACCGCTTCATCAAGACGGTGCAGGAGTACAACACGACGGTGCGCCAGTTCCCGACCAACCTGACCGCGATGATCTTCGGCCACAAGGTGAGGCCGAATTTCGCCGTGGCCGACGAGGCCGCGGTCTCCGCGCCGCCTAAGGTCGACTTCACGAAGCCGGCGCCGACTCCCGCTCCCGCCCCCGCGCCGGCATTGCCTGCGCCGGCGCAACCCGCCCCCGCGAAGACGTCGGACGCGGGCGGCGGCGACGCCGTCTCAGCTGCAGGCGACCTGCTGAAAAAGGGCTACTGACCCTCCCCGAACGCCCGGCGCGCCGACCGTGCCGGGCGTGATGCGGGGCGGGTCGGTCGTGCCCGCCACGCTCAAGGACCGCCTCGCCATGAGTGCGCTCTCGCCTGTCTTGCGGTCGTTCGCCGTGCGCATGCTGGCTGTGCTCGCGTTTGCGTTGGCACCGGTCGTCGCGCTCGCGCAGATCGCCGGGTGGGAGCAGACCACCGAGGGGCTCGCGCCGATCCCCCCGCTGTCGGCACGGGTCACCGACCTCACCGGCACGCTCGCGCCCGCCGAGCGCCAGGCGCTCGAGGCCAAGCTCACCGCGTGGGAGCAGCAGACGGGCAATCAGCTCGCCGTGCTCCTCGTGCCCTCCACGCAGCCCGAGCCGATCGAGACATATTCGATCCGCGTCGCCGAGGCGTGGAAGATCGGGCGTAAGGGCCAGGACAACGGTGCGCTGCTCGTGGTCGCGAAGGAGGACCGCAAGCTCCGCATCGAGGTCGGCTACGGCTTTGAGGGCGTGCTCACCGACGCGACGTCGAAGCGCATCATTGCCGAGACGATCACCCCGCTGTTTCGGCAGAACCAGTTCGCGGCCGGCATCAATGCCGGCGTCGACCGCATCATCGGCGTCATCGGCAAGGGCGAGGCGCTGCCGCCGGTCGCCCAGCGCAAGCCCGGGCCGCAGTCGATCGACGTGCCCTTCGCCTGGGTGATCTTCTTCTTCCTCGTCGTCCCGGCGCTGGGCGGCTTCCTGCGACGCATCTTCG
>CAYQAF010000335.1:0-3400 GCA_964415375.1 uncultured Alcaligenaceae bacterium | reverse complement strand
GGCGAGACGATCGACATGCTGCGCGAGGCGGTGCGCGCGTTCGCGCAGGGCGAGATCGCGCCGCGTGCCGCGGACATCGACCGTGCCAACGCGTTCCCGCCCGACCTGTGGCGCAAGCTGGGCGACATGGGCCTGCTCGGCATCACCGTCGAGGAGTCGCTGGGCGGCGCCGGTCTGGGTTACATCGCGCACGTGGTCGCGATGGAGGAGATCTCGCGCGCTTCCGGATCGGTCGGGCTGTCCTACGGCGCCCACTCGAACCTGTGCGTCAACCAGATCCGCAGGAACGGCAGCGATGCGCAGCGGCGCAAGTACCTGCCGAAGCTGATTTCCGGCGAGCACGTCGGGGCCCTGGCGATGAGCGAGCCGGGCGCGGGCTCCGACGTCGTGTCGATGCGCCTCTCCGCCGCGCGCCGCGGCGATGCCTTCGTGCTGAACGGCTCGAAGATGTGGATCACCAACGGCCCCGACGCCGACACGCTGGTCGTGTACGCGAAGACCGACCCGCAGGGCGGCGCGCGCGGCATCACCGCGTTCATCGTCGAGAAGGGCATGCCGGGCTTCTCGACCGCGCAGAAGCTCGACAAGCTCGGCATGCGCGGCAGCAACACCTGCGAGCTGGTGTTCACGGACTGCGCGGTGCCGGCGGTCAACGTGCTGGGCGCCGAGGGGCGCGGCGCGAGCATCCTGATGAGCGGGCTCGACTACGAGCGCGCGGTGCTCGCCGGCGGGTCGCTGGGGCTGATGGCGGCGGCGCTCGACGTGGCCATTCCGTACGTGCACGAGCGGCAGCAGTTCGGCCAGCCGATCGGCGAGTTCCAGCTGATGCAGGGCAAGCTCGCCGACATGTACACGACGTTCAACGCCTGCCGCGCCTACGTCTACGCGGTCGCCGCCGCGCTCGACCGCGGCCACGGTGGCCCCGCGGCGCGCAAGGACGCGGCCGGTGCGATCCTGTACGCCTCCGAAAAGGCGACGTGGCTCGCCAACGAGGCGATCCAGTGCCTGGGCGGCAACGGCTACGTCAACGACTACGCGACCGGGCGCATCTGGCGCGACGCCAAGCTCTACGAGATCGGCGCCGGCACGAGCGAGATCCGCCGCATGCTGATCGGCCGCGAGCTGTTCAACGAGACCAAGTAGGGGGCGGGACACCGGTCCCGATCCCCGCGAGGAGACATCGATGCTGAACGACCCCGTTGTCATCGTCGGCGCCGCGCGCACGCCGATGGGCGGCTTCGCCGGCGACTTCGCGTCGCTCTCGGCCAGCGACCTCGGCGCCGTGGCGATCAAGGCGGCGGTGGAGCGCGCGGGCATCGCCCCCGCCGACGTGGACGAGGTGATCATGGGCAACGTGCTCCCGGCGGGCCAGGGCCAGGCGCCGGCGCGCCAGGCTTCGCTCAAGGCCGGGCTGCCGCTCGCGGCCGGCTGCACGACGATCAACAAGATGTGCGGCTCGGCGATGAAGGCGGCGATGCTCGCGCACGACCTGCTCGCCGCCGGTACGAACGACGTCATGGTCGCAGGCGGGATGGAGTCGATGACCAACGCGCCGTATCTGCTGCCGAAGGCACGCGCGGGCTACCGCATGGGCCACCAGGTCGTGCAGGACCACATGTTCATCGACGGGCTCGAGGACGCGTACGACAAGGGCCGGCTGATGGGCACGTTCGCCGAGGAATGCGCGTCGAAGTACGCGTTCACGCGCGAGGCCCAGGACGCCTTCGCGCTCGCCTCGCTCGCCCGCGCGCTCGATGCGAACAACGACGGCACGTTCGCGTGGGAGATCGCGCCGGTCAAGGTCGCCGGGCGCAAGGGCGAGACGGTGATCGACCGCGACGAGCAGCCGGCGAAGGCCTCGCCCGAGAAGATCCCCACGCTCAAGCCCGCGTTCCGCAAGGACGGCACCGTCACGGCAGCGAACGCGAGCTCGATCTCCGATGGCGCGGCCGCGCTGGTGATGATGCGCCGCTCGACCGCCGCGTCGCGCGGATTGAACCCCGTCGCGACGGTGCTCGCGCACGCGACGCACGCGCAGGAGCCAGGACTGTTCACCACCGCGCCGGTCGGGGCGATCGCGAAGGTGCTCGCCAAGGCGGGCTGGAAGGCGGCCGACGTCGACCTGTGGGAGATCAACGAGGCCTTCGCCGTGGTGACGATGGCCGCGATGCGGGACCACGGGCTGCCGCACGACAAGGTCAACGTGCATGGTGGCGCGTGCGCGCTCGGCCATCCGATCGGCGCCTCGGGCGCGCGCATCGTGGTCACGCTGATCGGCGCGCTGCGCAAGCATGGGAAGCGCCGCGGCGTGGCCGCGCTGTGCATCGGTGGGGGCGAGGCCACCGCGATGGCGATCGAGCTCGCCTGAGATGAAACGGCCCCCACGCTCACTGCGCTCGCTGCCCGCCGGGACGCCCACGCTGGCGCAGGGGCGCGCCGCGGGGCTCACGGCGCTCGCCGTCCGGCTGCTGCTCGACGAGCGTCGCTGATCCGCCGCGATGCGCGCCGGCCACCTGACGCTCGCCGCGATGCCCGCCGCCTCGGCACCGTGGCCGGTCTACCTGAAGCTCGTCGGGGTCGCGGCGATCTGGGGTGGGACCTTCGTCGCGGGGCGGATCGCCACGGCCGAGTTGCCGGCGTCGACGGCGGCGCTGTGGCGCTACGTGCTCGCGTGCGTCGTGCTCGTGGTCGCGGCCTTCGCGCTCGAGCGCGGCCTGCCGCGCCTGACCGCGAGGCAGTGGCTCGGCGTCGCGCTCCTCGGCGCGACCGGTGTGGCCGCCTACAACCTGTGCTTCATGTGGGGCCTCAAGACCGTTCCCGCGGGTCGTGCGGCGCTGCTCGTCGCGTTGAACCCGGCGGCCACGCTCGTCGGCGCCGCGCTGTTCTTCGGCAAGCGGCTTACGCGGCGCACCGTGGCGGGCATCGTGATCGCCCTCGCCGGCGCCGCGATCGTCATCGGTCGGGGCGACCCGCTTGCCCTGCTGCGCGGTGGACTGGGCACCGGCGAGCTCACCATCCTCGGCTGCGTCGTGTCGTGGTCCGCGTTCACGCTGATCGCGAAGCGGCTGATGGCGGGGCTCTCGCCGCTCGCGATCACCGTCTACGCGTCGCTCACCGGCACGCTGATGCTCGCCGCGGCGACGCTCGCCGAAGGCGCCGCCCTGGTGCCGCAGGCCTCGCCATCCGCCTGGGCGGCGCTCGCCTTCCTGGGGGCGTTCGGTACCGCGGTCGCGTTCGTCTGGTACAACGACGGGGTGCGGCGGCTCGGCGCCGCGCGCGCGCCGGTGTTCATCAACCTGGTACCGGTGTTTGCCGTGCTGCTCGGCGCACTGCTGCTCGGCGAGCGCATCGACGCCTCGATGGTCGCCGGCGGGGCGCTCGTGCTCGCCGGGGTCTACAC
>CAYQAF010000334.1:0-3401 GCA_964415375.1 uncultured Alcaligenaceae bacterium | reverse complement strand
GTGTTCACGCAGGAGACGCTGCCCGCCATGCGGGATGCAACCCGCCACACGGCTGCCGGCGCCTCCGCGTTCGAGCACGCGCTCGCACCTCTCGAGAATCTTGCGCGCACGCAACTTGCGGCGGCACGTCGCGATGCACGCGATGCGGTCGCATCGAAGCGGTTCAACCGCTTGCTGCTCGCCGGCGGGGCGTTCGCCGCGACCCCGCGCCTCGGTGCTGCCGAAGGCTCGGCCGAAGCTGCCGCGCTCGCCGAACCGGCGACCGCGTTCGCGGCCCGGGTCCTGGCGCGCCGCCATCGCAAGCTGGCCAAGGGCGTGGCCCGACTTGCCGAGATGACGCCTGGCGAGCGGCACCGGACGCGCATCCTCGCGAAGCGCTTGCGCTACGCGACGGAGTTCTTCGCGCCGCTCTTTCCTGGCCGGCGCACCCGTGCCTACCGCAAGGCGCTCGCCGGCCTGCAGGCCGTTCTGGGTGGGCTGAACGATGCCGCGGTCGCCGCCGTGCTCGCCGCGGAGCTCGGCGATCCCGCGTCGCCCGGAGCGGCGATGTTCGCGGGCTGGGCCGCCGCGCAGGGTGAAGGTGCGGCGAAGGCCCTCGATCGCGCGCGCCGCGCGTTCGCCGACGCCGATCCGTTCTGGAAGTAGGCGGACGTCCACCGGTGCGCGTCGCCGCCTCGCCGCCCTACCGAGCGCCGCGCTGGCTCGCCGGCGGGCATGCGCAGACGATCTGGCCGTACTTCCTGCGCCGCCCGCACGTGCCGATGCGACGCGAGCGCGTCGACACGCCGGACGGCGACTTCTGGCTGTTCGACTGGCTCGACGCACCCGTGTCGAACCCGGACGCGCCCCTCGTCGTCCTGTTCCATGGACTCGAGGGCAGCTCGGCATCGCACTATGCACGAGCACTGTTCGCGCGACTCGCGGCGCTGGGTTGGCGCGGCGTCGTGCCGCATTTCCGCGGCTGCGCCGACGCGCCCAACCGGCTGCCCCGCGCCTACCACTCCGGGGACTTCGAGGAGATCGCGGCGATGCTCGACGCCGTGCGCGCCCGGGCGCCGCGCGACGTGCCCGTGTGGGCCTGCGGGGTCTCGCTCGGCGGCAGCGCGCTCCTGAACTGGCTCGGCCGCGCGGGCACGGGCGCGCGCGCAACCGTGGCGCGCGCCGCGGCCGTGTCCGCCCCGATCGACCTGATGGCCGCCGGACAGGCGATCGACCGCGGCTTGAACCGCCTCTACGCGAGCCACTTCCTGCACACGCTGAAGCCGAAGGCCATGTCGATGGCGCAGCGCTTTCCGGGCCGCATCGACGCCAGTGCCGTTGCCCGCGTGCGCTCGATGTGGGCGTTCGACGATGTCGTCACCTCGCGACTGCATGGCTTCGCCGACACCGCCGACTACTGGACGCGTGCGTCCTGCAAGCCGTGGCTGGCGTCGATCCGCGTCCCCACGCTGGTGCTGAACGCGCGCAACGACCCGTTCGTGCCAGGCGAATCGCTGCCGGGGCCGGTGGACGTCGCGGACGACGTCGTGCTGGAGCAACCGGCGCAGGGCGGGCACGTCGGATTCATGACCGGGCCGATGCCCGGTCGCCTCGACTGGCTGCCGAACCGGCTCGTCGCCTTCTTCGCGCCCGCATGAGCCCGAAGGGCCGCCCCGAGGGCGAATCAGGCCCGGGGCGCGCACCGCGAAGGGTGGTCCACTGAGCGCGCCGGGCCGCTCCCAAGCGCACATCCCGGAGCGCGCAGCGCGAAGGGTGGTCCACTGAACGACGCGCCCGGTATCATCGGCCTTCGCGCACTACGTCGTCCTGCCATGAGCCTCCCTCCCGAAATCTTCAAGGCCTACGACATCCGCGGCATCGTCGGCCGCACGCTGACTGCCCCGATCGTCCAGAGCATCGGCCAGGCGCTCGGCACCCTCGCGCTCGAACACGGCCGGGACACGATGGCGATCGGCCGCGACGGCCGGCTCTCGGGACCCGAGCTGGCCGGCGCGCTCGCCAAAGGCATCCGCGCCGCGGGCGCAAACGTCGTCGACCTCGGCATGGTAGCGACGCCGATGACCTACTTCGCCGCGAATGCGCTCGGCACCGGCTGCAGCACGATGGTCACCGGCAGCCACAATCCGCCGGACTACAACGGCCTCAAGATGGTGATCGACGACGGCACGCTGTCCGGTGCCGAGATCCAGGCGCTGCGCACGCGCATCGAGCGCGGCGACGTGCGCCAGGGCCAGGGCACCTATCGTACCCACGACATCGCCTCCGAGTACATCGACCGCATCGTCTCCGACGTGCGACTCGCGCGACCGCTCAAGATCGCGATCGACGCGGGCAACGGCGTGGCGGGCGCGTTCGCGCCGGCGCTGTTTCGCCGGCTCGGCTGCGAGGTGGTCGAGATGTACTGCGACGTCGACGGCACGTTTCCCAACCACCACCCCGACCCGTCGCAGCCGAAGAATCTCGTGGACCTGATCGCGCGCGTCGGCCGCGGCGACCTCGACCTCGGCCTCGCGTTCGATGGCGACGGCGACCGGCTGGGCGTGGTCACCACCGACGGTCACGTGATCTATCCCGACCGGCAGCTGATGCTCTACGCCGCCGACGTGCTCGCGCGCGTTCCGGGCGCGACGGTCATCTACGACGTCAAGTCCACCCGCAACCTCGGGCCATGGATCACGAAGCACGGCGGCAAGCCGCTGTTGTGGAAGACCGGCCATTCGCTGATCAAGGCGAAGATGAAGGAGGTCGGCGCCGCGCTCGCGGGCGAGATGAGCGGCCACATGTTCTTCGGCGAGCGCTGGTACGGGTTCGACGACGGGCTCTACACCGGCGCGCGGCTGCTCGAGATCCTCGCGCGCCACGCCGACCCGTCGGCCGTGCTGAACGCGCTGCCGGACGCGGTGTCGACGCCCGAACTGAACCTCGCCTGCGCCGAAGGCGAGCAGCACGCGCTGATCGCAGCGCTGCAGAAGACAGCCGAGTTCCCCGGCGCAAAGGACGTGATCAGGATCGACGGCCTGCGTGTCGAGTACCCGGACGGCTTCGGCCTCGCGCGGGCCTCGAACACGACGCCGATGATCGTGCTGCGCTTCGAGGCCGACGACGACGCCGCGCTGGCGCGCATCCAGGGCGAGTTCCGGCGCATCCTCGCCGCCGCCAAGCCGGGCGCGACACTGCCATTCTGATGAGTGCAGGCGCGACTTGATCACCCTCGACGACGTCCTCGCCGCGCGGGAGCGCATCCGCGGCGGCATCTACGAGTCGCCCTGCGTCGAGTCGATCCCGCTGTCGCAGCTCACCGGCGCGCACGTCTACTGCAAGCTCGACTACCTGCAGCGCACCGGCTCGTTCAAGGAGCGCGGGGCCCGCAACGCGCTGATGAAGCTCGCGCCGCAGGCGCG
>CAYQAF010000333.1:0-3407 GCA_964415375.1 uncultured Alcaligenaceae bacterium | reverse complement strand
GCTCGAGCGTGCGCTGCCGGCCGGTCCCGTGGCGATGATCTCGCGCGGCTTCGGCAACTGCCGGATCACCTCGACGACCGCGCGCGACGTCTGGTGGGTGCAGTACTTCAACAGCATGAACACGCTGATCCTCAACACGATCGAGATCGTCGACGTGCCCGAGGTGGCGCTCGCGGCAGTCGAGGACCTGGTCGACAGCCGCGCGCGCCTCGCCGAGCTGATCGAGTGGATGGACAGCTCGATCGTCGACGCCACGCAATAGGCGCGGCGACGGGCGACGATCGCGTCGGAGGCCCACGATGAGCGGATTCGAGAACTACGGCAAGGGCGCGCAGGCGGCCCCGCACACGCGTCTCGAGTGCAAGATCTGCTGGCACGTGTACGACCCGGCCGAGGGCGATCCGATCTGGCAGATCCCGCCGGGCACGCCGTTCGCGGCGCTGCCCGATCACTGGAGTTGCCCGAACTGCGCCGCGACCAAGGACCAATTCCTGGTGCTTCCTGATGCATGACGCGTTGACGCTCGGTCCGGATCCCTCGGACGCGCTGGAGGCGACGTACCGGCACGTGGCCGAGACGCGCATGCACGGCCTGCCGTTCGTCAACCCGGCGCTCGCGGTCGAGGCGGTGGGCTTCGCGCCGTGGGATGGGCGATGGCTCGGCGTGATGGTGACGCCCTGGTTCATCAACCTGGTGCTCGCGCCGCTCGACCCCGCGCAGTGGCGCTCGCTCGGGCAGGGCGAGAAGCTTCGCTATCGGTTCCCGGCCGGCGACTACGAGTTCATCGGCGCGATCGAGCCGGGGGTCGGCGAGTTCCAGCTCTGTTCGCTGTTCTCGCCGGTGCTCGAATTCGAGGATCAGGCCACCGCGCGCTTCGTCGCGGAGCACGCCCGCGCCGCACTGCTCGACGCCGCGAACTGCGAAGCGCACGGCGTCGACGAGCCGCGCCCGGGACCGGCTGCGCAGGTGCAGAAGTCGCTCGACGGGTCGATGTCGCGGCGCGACGTGCTGCGCGGCCGCTTCCTGCCGAGCATCGATGCCGATCGAAGGTGAGATCGCCGTGCGTCTCACGCGTGCCGCCGGTCGCATCGCACACGTGTCGATCCGCTCGACGCGGCCGCTCGCGACCGCGCGCGTTGTCGCCGGCCGGCGTGCCGGCGACGCCGCGGCGCTGCTGCCGCGGCTCTACAGCGTCTGCGCGCGCGCGCAGGGCGCGGCTGCCGCGTCCGCATTGGAGTCGGCTGCTGGGCGACCTCCGTCGCCGGCAGGGATTGCCGCGCGCGCGTTCGTGGTGGCGCTCGAGAATCTGCAGGAGGACCTGCGGCGCCTGCTGATCGACGTGCCGAAGGCGATCGGCCAGGCCGCCGTGATCGAGCCGGTTGCCGAGGTTCGGCGGGCGTTCGCCACGGTGCTCTCGGCCGCTGCCGGATCGACGGATGCCGGTGGCGCGTCCGTGCCAGTGAAGCGGCACGCGATCGACACGGCGATCGACGTGGTGTCGCGCGACGTGCTCGGCGAGTCGTTGGCCTCGTTTGCGGCACGCACGGATGCGGATGGGCTCGAGCGCTGGACGCAGGAGGCGACCACCGGGCCGGCGCGCGCATTGCGCGTCGTGCTCGATCGCGGCGGCCGGCTGGGCGAGAGCGACGTGCCGACGCTGCCCCCAATGACGCGCGAGCAACTCGAGACCCTGCTGGTGTCGCTCGCCGCGGACGCCGGCTTCGCGGCGGCGCCCCGGCTCGACGGCGCGACCCGCGAGACGGGGGCGCTGGCGCGCATGGCCACGCACCCGGCGGTAGCCGGGATCGTGTGGCATCACGGGCGCGGCGTCGCGGCACGACTCGCCGCGCGCGTCGCCGACGTCGCGCGCACGGTGGATGCACTCGCCGACGGCAGCACGCCTGCCCGGGTGGACGCGTGGTCCACGGCATCCGGCGCCGGGGTGGCGATCGTCGAGACCGCGCGCGGGTTGCTGCTGCACTGCGCCGAGATCCGCGAAGATCGTGTCACCGATTACGCCATCGTCGCGCCGACCGAGTGGAACTTCCAGCCCGGTGGGCCCCTCGAGCGCTCGCTCGCCGGACTGGATGCGCGCGATGCGGAAGCGCTGCAACGCGATGCCGGTCTGGTCGTGCAGTCGCTCGACCCGTGCGTCGCCTGCAGCGTCGAGGTGCGCGATGCATGAGATGGCGCTCGCCGAGAGCATGCTGGAGATCGTCGAGGCGACGGCGCGCAAGCACGGTGCGTCGCGCGTGTCCGCGGTGCGGCTCGAGATCGGCGCGCTGTCGCACGTCGCAGTCGACGCGCTGCGCTTCTGCTTCGACGCGGTGACGCGCGGCAGCCTCGCCGAGGGCGCGGCACTCGAGATCGATGCTACGCCGGGAGAGGCCTGGTGCCTGCCGTGCGGCGATCGCGTCGCGCTCGCGCAGCTGGGCGACCCATGCCCACGCTGCGGCAGCTTCCAGCTCACGGTGACGCGCGGCGACGCGATGCGCGTCAAGGACATCGCAATCGACTAGGATGAAACGACCCCCACGCTCACTGCGTTCGCTGCCCCCCGAGGGGGTGGGTCAGTCCCTCGGGGCGGCCCATCGGGACTGACAGCGGAACGACCAAAGCGCGATCGGGAAGGGAACGACGACCATGTGCACGACCTGCGGCTGCGGCGGCCACGACGCCACCATCGAAGGCAAGCCGGTTTACCGACTCGCCCACGAGCACACGCTCGCGGACGACCTCGTGCACGCGCATCGGCACGACCCGCACGGGCACTTCCACGCCGACGGCACGTGGCACAGCCACACACACGTCGCGCCGCACGCGGGACCGCTCGGCGCCGTGCACGCGCCGGGAACGCCGGAGGCGCGGATCGTGCAGGTCGAGGCCGACCTGCTGGCGAAGAACGACGCACTCGCCGCGGCGAACCGGCGCCTGCTCGCCGCACGGGGAGTCTTCGCGTTGAACCTGGTGTCGAGCCCCGGCTCGGGCAAGACCACGCTGCTCGTGCGCACGATCGAAGCCTGGGGCAGGCGCTCGCCCGTCGTGGTGATCGAGGGCGACCAGCAGACCTCGTTCGACGCCGACCGCATCCGTGCCACCGGCGCGCCCGCCGTGCAGGTCAACACCGGCAAGGGCTGCCACCTCGACGCGATGATGGTCGCGCGCGCGCTCGCGGAGCTCGACCCGCCGCAGGGGAGCCTCGCGTTCATCGAGAACGTCGGCAACCTGGTCTGCCCCGCGGCGTTCGACCTGGGCGAGGCGCACAAGGTGGTGATCCTGTCGGTCACCGAGGGCGAGGACAAGCCGCTCAAGTATCCGGACATGTTCCATGCCGCGGACCTGATGATCCTCAACAAGACCGATCTGTTGTCGCACCTCGATTTCGATGTCGAGGCCTGCATCGCCAA
>CAYQAF010000332.1:0-3413 GCA_964415375.1 uncultured Alcaligenaceae bacterium | reverse complement strand
TGGCTGTCGTCGATGAAGAGCGCGAGTTCCCCCGGCCCGGTGAAGTCCGTCTGCGCCGCCAGCAGCGTCATCGAGGCGAACCGCTTGTCGCCGTCGCGCGCCATGGCCGCCGCGGCCATCGACAGCAGCGTGCCGCCCAGGCAGTAGCCCAGCGCGTGCATCCTGCGCTTGGGCACGATTTTCGACACCGCGTCAACGGCCGCCATCACGCCGTGGCGCAGGTAATCGTCCATGGAAAGCTCGCGGTCCTCGGGCCCCGGGTTCTTCCACGAGATCATGAATACCGTGTGGCCTTTCTCCACCAGGTATTTCACCAGCGAGTTGTGCGGCGACAGGTCGAGGATGTAGTACTTCATGATCCACGCCGGCACGATCAGCAGCGGCTCGGCGCGCACCGTCGGCGTCGTCGGCTCGTACTGGATCAGCTCGATCAGCCGGTTGCGGAACACGACCTGGCCCGGCGTCAGCGCGACGGTCTCGCCCGGTCGGAAGGCGTCCACGCCCGACGGTGGCCGTCCCGCCTGGATGCGCTCGAACTCGGCGAGCCAGTTCTGCCAGCCGAACCAGAGGTTGAGCCCGCGTGACTCGAAGGTCCTGCTGAGCGCCTGCGGGTTGGTCCACAGGAAGTTCGACGGTGAGACGATGTCGAGCAGCTGCCGGGCGACGAACACCGCGATGTCCTCGTGGTGCTTCGAGACGCCGCGAATCTCGGAGGTGGCGTTGTACCACCACTGCTGCTGCAGCAGGAACGACTGCGCGATCACGTTGAACGGAAACGATCGCCAGTCCGGGTGGCTGAAGCGACGGTCCTGGGCCAGCGGCTCGATGCACCAGCGCGCGTCCTTGTCGAGGCTCCGCGGCAGGTACAGCGCGAGGCGATAGGCCTTGCGCCAGGCCTTGCGCGCGAGCTCCGCCTGCTTGGCCGGCGAGAGCCCGAGGTGCGCGATCCAGTCGACGTAGGCGAGGAGCAGCGCCGCGGGCGAAATGGCGCGCGTGAAGCGGGACAGATTGGTGTGCAGCCAGCGGTCGAAACTGTCCGCGTGCAGCACGTCGTCGTTGCGGCCATTGACGGACGACGTTTCTCCCGCTCGCCGTGCGGGCAGCGGGACAACGCGGTCAGGGGCCGACTTCGGCTGCGCCGTCGGCGCCGATACGGCGCCAGCGTCGCGGGACTTGGCAGGAGAGCCGTTCGAGACCGTCGCATCCATGAGACGCATCCTCCCTTCGGGACGCGGGCCGACGACGGTTGGGCGCCCGATGGCGGCCCTTGTCGAATTCCAGCATAGCCCCACCCCGGACCGGGCCCGTTGACGCGGGTCAACGGGCCTTGCGGAGGGAAATCTGCGGGGAACTGGCGGGGGAACCTGCGGAGGAAACGACGGCGCCGCCCGGCGTCGGCCCGTGCGCGCCGTCTCCCGATCCGCGCAACTTCGCCGGCAGCGCTACGCCCGCGAAAGGGATGGTGCCCAGAAGAGGACTCGAACCTCCACAGTCTTGCGACCGCTAGGACCTGAACCTAGTGCGTCTACCAATTCCGCCATCTGGGCGATGAGGAACGCATAGTATACAACCGCTTACCTTGCCGGCCAAACCGCGACGCGCGCTTGTCCCCGCAGGCTCTGCCGCGACGCTCGCCCGGGTGGCAGCACAGTGGCGGATAATCCCGGGATCATGCCCTCCTCCCGTCGATCCGAACGGACCGACACGCCGGACAAACCTGGCGTCGGTACCGAAACCATCCTCGCAGCGCTTCGCGACGCCGGCGTGCCCGTTCCGCCCGACGAGCTCGCCCAGACCCTTCGCCTCGGGCGACGCGACCGGAAATCGTTCGACGCCGCGCTCCAGACGCTGCTCCGTGCGGGCGAGGTGCTCGTCAACCGCAAGGGCGAACTGCTGGTCGCCGCGAAGCTCGGATTCACCCGCGGCAGGGTCGAAGGCCATGCGGATGGCTTCGGCTTCGTCGTGCCCGACGAGGGCGGCGACGACGTGTTCCTGAACCCGCGCGAGATGCACAAGGTGCTGCACGGCGACCGCGTCGCCGTGCGCGTCACCGGCACAGACCGGCGCGGTCGTCCCGAAGGCGAGATCGTCGAGGTGCTGGAGCGGGTCAACCGGGAGATCGTCGGGCGCGTGCACGAGGAACGCGGCGTCTGGTTCGTCGAGGCGGAGAACCGCAGGATCAGCCAGGACATCGTGATCCCGCCGGGAGAGCGCGGCAAGGCGAAGCCCGGCGAGGTGGTCGTCGTCGAACTCGTCGAGCAGCCCTCCGAGCATCGCGAGGCTGCGGGCCGCATCAAGGAGGTGCTGGGCCACCCGACCGACGCCGGCATCGAGATCGAGATCGCGCTGCGCAAGCACGCGCTGCCCTTCGAGTTCTCGCGCGAGGCCGCGCGCCAGGCGAAGCGCCTGCCTGCCGACGTGCGTCCCGCCGACCGCAAGGGACGCGAGGACATCACCCACCTTCCGCTCGTCACGATCGACGGCGAGACCGCGAAGGACTTCGACGACGCCGTCTGGTGCGAGAAGCAGGGCCGCGGCTTCCGCCTCATCGTCGCGATCGCCGACGTGTCGCACTACGTGCGTGACGGCGACGCCCTCGACGGCGACGCGCGCGAGCGCGGCAACTCCGTGTACTTCCCGCGCCGGGTGATCCCGATGCTGCCGGAGGAACTCTCCAACGAGCTCTGCTCGCTTAAGCCTGAGGTCGACCGTTGCAGCATGGTCTGCGACATGGACATCGGCGCGACCGGCACGATCAAGGACTACCGCTTCTACCCCGCGGTGATGCACAGCCGCGCGCGACTCACCTACAACGAGGTCTGGCAGTGGCTCTCCGAGCCCGGCAGCGCCACGTCGAAGGCATCGCGCGACCTGCTGCCCCACCTCGAGAACCTCTACACGCTCTACAAGGTGCTGGCCAAAGCGCGCGAGAAGCGCGGCGCGATCGACTTCGACACCGTCGAGTTGGCACTCGTCTTCGACGACAGCGGGCGGATCGAGCGCATCGTCCCGGCGCCGCGCAACGACGCGCACAAGCTGATCGAGGAGTGCATGCTCGCGGCCAACGTGTGCACGGCCGACTACCTGCAGCGCCACGAGCATCCGGTGCTCTACCGCGTGCACGAGGGGCCCCCGGAGGACAAGCTCGCGGTGCTGAAGGAGTTCCTCGCCGGCTGCGCGCTGTCGCTCCCCGGTGGCGACGACCCGAAGGCCGCCGATTACGCGAAGCTCATCAAGTCGATCGAAGGGCGGCCCGACCAGGCGCTGCTGCAGACCGTGCTGCTGCGCTCGCTCTCGCAGGCGCAGTATCGCCCCGACAACGCCGGCCACTTCGGCCTCGCGTTCGACGCGTACACGCACTTCACGTCGCCGATCCGCCGCTACCCGGATCTGCTCGTCCACCGCGCGATCCG
>CAYQAF010000331.1:0-3415 GCA_964415375.1 uncultured Alcaligenaceae bacterium | reverse complement strand
CGGCGGCCCGGCGATGGTCCGTTCGGCGGCGAAGAACTGGGCGCACGTCGGCATCGTCGTCGATCCGGCCGACTATCCGGTGCTGCTGGCCGAGCTCGACGCGCAGGGCGGTGCGCTCGGCGCGGCGACGCGCTTCCGTCTCGCGCAGAAGGCCTTCGCGCACACGGCGTCCTACGACGGCGCGATCGCCAACTGGTTGACCGCGCGCGGTCCCGACGGGGCCGCGAAGGGCTTTCCGCAGTCGTTCCGCTACGCCGCCGAACTTGCGCAACCGCTGCGCTACGGCGAAAACCCGCACCAGCGCGCCGCGTTCTACCGCGACGAGCGCCCGCCCGCGGGGTCGATGGCCACGTTCCGCCAGCTGCAAGGCAAGGAGCTGTCCTACAACAACATCGCCGACAGCGACGCGGCCTGGGAGTGCGTGAAGGCGTTCGACGCGCCGGCCTGCGTGATAGTCAAGCACGCGAATCCCTGCGGTGTCGCGATCGCGGCGACGACGCTCGACGCCTATCGCAAGGCGTTCGCCACCGACCCCACGTCGGCATTCGGCGGCATCATCGCGTTCAATCGTCCGGTCGACGCCGCGACGGTCGAAGCGGTGGCGGCGCAGTTCCTCGAGGTGCTGATCGCGCCGGCGTACACGGCGGACGCGATCGCCGCGATCGTGCGCAAGGCCAACGTGCGCGTGCTCGCGATCCCGAGTGGGGAAAGTGGGGAAAGTAGGGTCAGACTCGACTTTCCGGGCGCAGATGCGGCACTTCGAACTGCCGGCACAGGGAAAGTCGAGTCTGACCCTACTTTCCCCACTTTCCATGACCCTACTTTCCAGCTCGACTTCAAGCGCATCGGCGGGGGCCTGCTCGTTCAGACCGCCGACGTCCACGCGACCGCGGCGTCCGACCTCAAGGTGGTCACGCGCAAGGCGCCCACACCCGCGCAGGTCGAGGACCTGCTGTTTGCCTGGCGCGTCGCCAAGCACGTGAAGTCGAACGCCATCGTCTACTGCGCAGACGGCCGCACGCTGGGCATCGGCGCCGGGCAGATGAGCCGCGTCGACTCGACGCGCATCGCCGCGGTCAAGGCGCAGAACGCCAAGCTGTCGCTCGCCGGTTCGGTGGTGGCCTCCGATGCGTTCTTCCCGTTCCGCGACGGCCTCGACGTCGTGGCGGACAATGGCGCCGTGGCGGTGATCCAGCCCGGCGGCAGCATGCGCGACGAGGAAGTGATCGCCGCCGCCGACGAGCGCGGCATCGCGATGGTGTTCACGGGTGTGCGCCACTTCCGGCATTGACGCCTGCGGACCCACGCGGGGGCCGCTTTCCATGGAGGACGATCGGTGAACATGCAATGGAGGAGTCGCGCGCGGCGGAGCGCGGTGGCGCTCGTCGCCGCGGCCGCGCTGCCGTGCTTCGCGAACGGCAGCGAGCGCGGATTCTTCGAGCCGGTGCCCGAGACCGAGCGCAACTGGTTCTACGACTGCGGCTCGCTCGACGAAGGCTGGCTCAAGCGCCAGTGCCGCGGCTTCAAGAGTGCGTGGTACGAACGCCGCCCGATGGTGCTGGTCTCCGGTTACTCCTGGCACGACCCGAACACCTACGAGCAGGACAACCTCGATTCGTTCAACTCGCAGGCCTGGGGCGGCGGCTTCGGCCTCGGTCTCTACGAGCCGGAAAAGGGCGACCACTTCTCGTGGTACGTCCTCTCCTTCAAGGACTCGAACAGCGACCTCACCAACATGGTCGGCTTCGGGGCGATCACCTATTGGCCCGAGAAGTCTGACGTCGCCGTCGGGCTCGGCTACACGGTGTTCATCATGCAGCGCCCCGACATCTACAGCGGCATCCCGTTCCCGGCGGCCCTGCCGCTCGCTTCGATCAAGCTGTGGAACGCCGAGATCCTCGGCACGTTCATCCCCAAGCTGAACGCCGGGATCAACCACGGCAACGTCGGCTACATCTTCGGCCGCTACCAGTTCTGAAATCATGGACGTCCGCCTCCCATGAACGTCCTCGTCATCGGCAGCGGCGCCCGCGAGCACGCGCTGGCTTGGAAGCTCGCGCAGAGCCCGCGCGTGTCGAAGGTGTTCGTCGCGCCGGGCAACGCTGGCACGGCGCGCGACCCGGCGTTGGTCAACGTCCCGGCCACCGCGATCGCCGACCTGGTGGCCTTCGCGCGCGAGCGCGAGATCGGGCTCACCGTCGTCGGACCCGAGGCGCCACTCGCCGCGGGAGTGGTCGACGCGTTCCGCGCGGCCGGCCTGCCGATCTTCGGCCCGACCAAGGCCGCGGCGCAGCTCGAAAGTTCGAAGGACTACGCCAAGTCGTTCATGACGCGCCACCGCATCCCGACGGCGCGCCACCGCACGTTCGCCGACGCCGCGGAGGCGCACGCGTACGTCGAGCGCGAGGGTGCGCCGATCGTGATCAAGGCCGACGGGCTCGCCGCCGGCAAGGGCGTCGTCGTCGCGACGACGGCCGCGGAAGCGCACGCGGCGATCGACGCGATGCTCGTCGACAACGCGTTCGCGGACGCCGGTGCGCGCGTCGTGATCGAGGAGTTCCTCGCCGGCGAGGAGGCCTCGTTCATCGTGATGGTTGACGGCCGCCATGTGCTGGCGCTCGCCTCGTCGCAGGACCACAAGCGCCTCAACGACGGCGACGCCGGCCCCAACACCGGCGGCATGGGCGCGTACTCGCCGGCGCCGGTCGTTACGCCGGAGCTGCACGCGCGCCTGATGCGCGAGGTGATCCTGCCGACCGTGCAGGGCATGGCCACCGACGGCATCCCCTACACGGGCTTCCTCTACGCGGGCGTGATGATCGACGCGCAAGGGGTGCCGCGCGTGCTGGAGTTCAACTGCCGCTTCGGCGACCCGGAAACGCAGCCGATCATGGCGCGGTTGAAGAGCGATCTCGTCGAGCTCCTCGAGCACGCGGTCGACGGCACGCTCGACCAGGCGCACGCGGAGTGGGATCGCCGCACCGCGCTCTGCGTCGTGCTGGCGGCGCACGGCTACCCGGAGGCGCCGCGTCGCGGCGACGCGATCGAAGGCCTCGAGCGCGTCACGGCTGTCGCGCACCCGGACGTCGTCGTGTTTCACGCGGGCACGGCGCTCGAGGGCAACCGCGTCGTGGCGAACGGCGGGCGCGTGCTCGGCGTCACCGCGCTCGGTGACTCGGTGCGCCAGGCGCAGCGTGCCGCCTACGCGGCGGTCGGCACGATCCGCTTCGACGGCATGCAGTACCGCACCGACATCGGTCACCGCGCGCTCGCGCGCCGCTAAGATGAAACGGCCCCCACGCTCACTTCGTTCGCTGCCCCCGGCGGGGGCGGGTCAGCCCCTCGGGGCGGCCCATCGGGGCTGACATGGACACCGAAGCCGCCCGCCGCTGGTTCGTCGCGCTGCAGGACTCGA
>CAYQAF010000330.1:0-3419 GCA_964415375.1 uncultured Alcaligenaceae bacterium | reverse complement strand
CATCGTCATCTACCTGCGACTGATCCGGGACTGGGGCCCGACGCGGGCGGGCATGTACGCGTTCGTGTCCCCGTTGATCGCGGTCGTGCTGGGCGCCGTGCTGCTGGGCGAGCGGCTGGGCCCGATGGAGTGGCTCGGCGGCGCGGCGATGCTGGCGGCGGCCGCGCTGGTACTCCCGGGGCGTGGCGCCGGGCCGCGGTGACCGCGCCGCAACAATCTTCAATCCCATGATTCATAAAGAAAAAGATCCAGGACCCCGGGGCGCCACGCGCCCGCCGGGGTTGTCCTCGCGGTCCATTTGCCCCATAATGCGCAATTCCCCCGAACGGCCAATGCCGTCCGTGTGGCAGGTGGGGCACGATGGCCCTTCCCGCCCGAGCGACCGAGGACCCCCATGAAAGACGCAATCCATCCCAAGTACACCGAGATCCAGGTGACCTGCAGCTGCGGCAACACCTTCGCCACCCGCTCGACGGTCGGCAAGCCGCTGCACGTCGAAGTGTGCTCGGCCTGCCATCCCTTCTACACCGGCAAGCAGAAGGTCATGGACACCGCCGGCCGCATCGACAAGTTCCGCCAGCGCTACGGCAACAAGGGCAAGGGCGCAGGCGCGTCCGCCTGACGCGAGTCGCCCGGCGAACCCTTGCAAAAGGCAGCTTCGGCTGCCTTTTTCGTTCCCGACACCCCGATCCACATGCCTTGGTTCCGCGCGCCGCGCCCGGTCGTACCCGAATCGGCCGAACCCGACACGGTCTCGCCGTCCGCGCCCCAGCGCGCGTGGAAGCAGTTCGGCCTCGTGTTCCTGTGCGCGGCGTGGGTGCTGCTCGGACTGTTCGGGCGCGACCCGTGGAAGACCGAGGACGCGATCAATTTCGCGGTGGCCTGGGAGATGGTGCAGCGGCAGGACTTCCTGATCCCGCACGTCGCGCAGGAGCCCGTGCTCTCGGTGGCGCCGCTCGTGCCGTGGCTCGCGGCGACCACGCTGTCGTGGCTCGCGCCCCCCCTCGACGCGCCGGACGCCGGCCGGGTCGCCGTCGGCGTGATGCTGGTGCTGCTGCTCGCCTTCACCGGCATGGCCGCGCGCGAGTTGTCGGGTCGGTCGATGCGCTGGGTACCGATCCTGATCGTCGTCGGCACGGTCGGGCTGTTCGAGCGCGCACACCAACTTTCGCAGGAGCTCGGCCTCACCGCTGCGGTCGCGCTCGCGCTCTACGGCGTCGCGCTCGCGCTGCGCCGGCCCGTCGCTGGCGGGATTGCGCTCGGCATCGCCGCCGGTGCCGCGTTCCTCGCCTCGGGTTCGCTCGGCATCGCCTGGGCCCTCGTGCCCGCGCTGATCCTGCCGGCGTTGGGCAAGTCCTGGCGCACGCGCGCCTATGCCGCGACGCTCGCGGTCGCGGTCGCGGTCGCGCTGCCCCTCGCCGCAGCGTGGCCGTGGGCGCTGCACGCACGCGCCCCGGCGCTCTACGACGCGTGGGTCGCCGGCGAGCAACTGTCGAAGTGGGTGCCGTTCCTGCCGGGCAGCGCCGCCATCGAGCCGGGTTGGCTCGCGAAAAACCTGCTCTGGCTCGCGTGGCCCGCGCTGCCGCTCACGTTGTGGATGATCTGGATCCGCGGCCGCGGCTTCAACGGCGGCCTGCACCAGCCGGGCATCGTCGTCCCCGCGGCCTACGCGTTGGTGCTGCTCGCGTCGCTCGCGCTGATGCCTGCCCCGCGTCTCATCCAGACGATGCCCATCGCGGCGCCGCTCGCGATCCTCGCCGCGCACGAGGTGGACTCGCTGAAGCGCGGCCATTCGGCGGCGCTCGACTGGTTCGGCATCCTCACGTTCGGACTCGCGGCGATCGTGCTGTGGGCGTTCTGGATCGACGCGTACGTGAACGGCATGTCGCCGCGCGTCGCGATCATGATGCGCGACAGCGAGACCGGCTACGGCACGTCGTTCAACCTGCGCGCGATGTTCGCGGCGCTCGCGCTCACGCTGCTGTGGATCGTGCTGGTGCGCCCCGCGCGACGCTCGAACCGGCGCGCGGTCCTCAACTGGGCGGTGGGAATGACGCTGATCTGGGGGCTGATCGCGACAATCTGGATGCCCTACGTCAACGCGCGCCGGACCTACGAAGCGGTCGCGCAGGGCATCGCCCACGCGGCACCGGAAGGCTCGTGCATCGCACGTCGCGACATCGGCATGGCGCAGCGCGCCGTGTTCTACTACTTCTCGGGCATCGTCACCGTTCCCGATGCCTCGCCGCGCGCTGCGGACTGCACGGCGCTGCTCGTGCAGTACGGCCGGCTGGCGGACGGCACGCCGCCGCTGCCCGGCCACACGATCGCCTGGCAGGGTGGCCGGCGCGGCGACGAGAACGAGCGGTTCGTGCTCTACCGGAAGGGCCTGTGACGTGCGATTCGTCGACGAGGCAGTGATCGAGGTGCACGCCGGTGACGGCGGCAACGGCGCGGTGTCGTTCCGGCGCGAGAAATACGTCCCGCGCGGCGGCCCCAACGGCGGCGACGGCGGGCGTGGGGGCAGCATCTTCATCGTCGCCGACCGCAACATCAACACGCTGATCGAGTATCGCTACACGCGGCTGTTCCGCGCACAGCGCGGCGAGAACGGCCGCGGTGCCGACCAGTACGGCAAGGGCGGCGAGGACATCGTGCTGCGCGTGCCGGTCGGCACGGTGGTGACCGACGCCGACGGCGGCGAGCGCCTCGCCGACCTCGCGCACGATGGCGAGCGCGCGCAGGTCGCGAAGGGCGGCCGCGGCGGCCTCGGCAACCTGCACTTCAAGTCGAGCACCAACCGGGCGCCACGGCAGTCGACGCCCGGGGAGGAAGGCGAGGTGCGCAGGCTCCGCCTCGAACTGCGCGTGCTCGCCGACGTGGGACTGCTGGGCATGCCCAACGCCGGCAAGTCGACGCTGATCCGCGCGATCTCCGCCGCGCGGCCCAAGGTCGCCGACTATCCGTTCACAACGCTCGCACCCAACCTCGGCGTCGTGCGCACCGACGAGAACCGCAGCTTCGTCGTCGCCGACATCCCGGGCCTGATCGAGGGCGCGGCAGAAGGTGCTGGCCTCGGCCACCAGTTCCTCCGCCACCTGCAGCGCACGCGCCTGCTGCTGCACGTCGTCGACGTCGCGCCGCTCGACCCGGAGGCCGACCCGGTGAAGGATGCCCGCGCGATCGTCGCGGAGCTTGCGAAGTACGACGCGGCGCTGCACGCGAAGCCTCGCTGGCTCGTGCTGAACAAGCTCGACCTGCTGCCGGAAGACGAGCGGGCGTCGCGCGCGAAGGCGTTCGCGAAGGCGTTCCGGTGGAAGGGGCCGGTGTTCTCGATCGCAGCGATCAGCGGATCCGGCTGCCGCGAGCTGGTCTACGCGATCCAGGACTGGCTCGATGCTCATCCCGCGATGCACGCC
>CAYQAF010000329.1:0-3419 GCA_964415375.1 uncultured Alcaligenaceae bacterium | reverse complement strand
GGCAGGCCGGAGGTCACCGCATCGCTGGCCGTCACGCCGAAGTCCTTGTTGATGAAGTCGTCGGTACCGAAGGTCGCGAACGCATAGACCTCGGTGCCCGTCCCGTCGGTCTGGCGCCCGAAACGGTGGCCGGCCGCGACAACGCCCAGCCAGCCGAAGTCACTCGGTCCTCCCATGACCCGTGTGGCGATCCAGTTGCGCCAGTCGGGGCCGAGTCCCCGGCGAACCTCGAGGAAACCGACCACGTGCGAGTCGCGCGGCTCGATGCCGTCAAGGTTGCCGTCCCCGGAGTCGTCCGGTTCGAGGCCGTCCTCATAGCGCGCACCGGCCTGAACCAGCCAGATTTCCGCGAGGCGGCTCCGCCAACCGAGTTCGAACCCCTCCCAGAAGAACAAGTGGTTGCCCTTTCGGTAGTGCACCGCTCCTGCCGGCTCGACCTCGAACTCGTGCTCGTCCGCCCCGTCGTACGCGTTCCCGTACTCGACGCCCGCCCCGAGCGCGACGCCGAAGCCGTCGCCCCGAGTGAAGTCCAGGACAGAGGGCAGCGGGACGAGCGCTGGCTCGCTTGGCTCCTCGCCCAAGGCAGGACCGACGGCCAGAAGGGACGCGATGCCGAGCAGCGCGCAGAAGGAATGTGTATTTCCCCGACTCATCGTGCTGGTCTCCTTTGCCAGAATGCCGCAGGTGGGTTTCGTGAGAACGCAACGGGGCAGCAGCGTGGAGGTCGACAGCGACCGCTGGTAGGGTTGTGACTCCGGGCGGCAGCGCTGGGGTATAAGCGGCAGATGTGGCGAACGAGCGGTACATCTCACAACCGATCACGGGTTCCGTGATGGGGCTGTCCGTGCTGACGCGGCGCTGGGGGCTATTCGCCGCGATCACCTTCGCGTTGATCGGACTGATGCTGGCGAATCTGCGCGCCGGGCCGGTCGGTGATCTCGGGGGTGCGACCCGCTATGCATACTGGCTTGCGACGGCTGCAGCGACATTTGGCTGCTGGTGGCTTGGCCAGGTGCTGGTCGTCTCGGGGCGTGAACGGCTGACTCGGCGTCTGCTGATCGCTTCGAGTCTTGTCGCGACGCTGCTGTTCGTTCCGCTTTCGCTCGCCATCGACGTCCTGTTCGCACTCCGTGAGGAGGAGGCCAGCTGGCTCTCCTTGCTGCTGTCGGAGTGGCTCGAAAGCGCGCTGCCAATTGCCGCGAGCTGCATGATTGCGAGCTTGCCCGCTTGGCTCGCAACGGCAAGCCCGTCGGTCCCGCCGGACACGTCTCCCATGTCCCAACGGGCCATCGTGGAGCCTACGCCATCCGGCATCGTCAGCGGTCGTGATGCGACAAACGATTCAGATGCAGGCCTGTTGCCGCTCGCCGTGCGGGGTGGCGTGCTCCGCGCAACGGCCGACCTGCAGTACGTACACCTGCACAGCCCGGAGGGGATCACCACGGTCCCGGGCCCAATGCGTCGAGTCGTTGGCCTGCTGGACGACCTGGGGATCGAGGTCACGCGCGGCGACTGGGTCGCTGACCGGCACGTGAAGCAGCTCAGGTCCGTCCGCGGACGGTGGGTCGTGCTGTTGAAAGACGGCCAGCAAGTCGAGGTCAGCCGTCGTCGAGTAGCGGAGGTCAAGAAACGGTGGGGCTCGACGCGTTTCAATTGATCCGCGGACCGACAGCCCTCGAACGACCGGCCGCTCCGGGTCGATCGCGGGTTTGCAGCGTCCGCTATCGGGGCGAAATTCTCGCGGGTGTGGCGGTTCGGCACGCGTTCACACGTCAATCACACGCGGAGCCTCGGTCGTCTTTAGGTGATTGATTCGGCGAGCGGGCTGGCAACGCTCACGTGGGTTCGATTCCCATCACCCGCTCCATCCAGATTCAAAGACTTTGAAGGGCTCCTCGGGGCCCTTCGTCGTCATGGGTATCTTGCCAGTGTGTAATCGAACGATTACACTTCTTGCGTGTACGTCATCAAGACCCTGCCCGAGTTCGATGCTTGGCTGAAAGGTCTGAGCGACAAGACGGCACAGCGTCGGCTGGTTGCGCGGCTCCGCAAGGCATCGCTCGGCAATCTGGGTGATGTGAAGCCGGTCGGCAAGGGTGTCGTCGAAATGCGTGAGCACTTCGGTCCCGGCTGGCGCATGTACTTCACCTTGCGTGGTACCCAGCTGGTCGTGATGCTCGGCGGTGGAGCGAAGTCTTCGCAGCGGACGGACATTATCGCGGCGCAGAGACGTGCTGCGGTGATTGAGGAGGAATGATCATGAAACGCAAGAAGGTCAAGGCCAGCGAGCTGCCGGAATTTGATCCGGCCGAGTATCTCGACAGCGACGAGGCGGTAGCCGAATACCTGACGGCCGTCCTGGCTGAGAACGATCCGGCGCTGCTGGCCGCAGCGCTCGGAGACATTGCACGCGCAAGGGGCATGAGCGACATCGCGAAGTCGACGGGCCTCGCCCGCGAGGCGCTTTACAAGGCGCTACGACCGGGGGCTCAGCCCAGGTTCGACACGGTATCTCGTGTCTGCGCTGCCCTCGGTGTGAGGCTCGTCGTTCTACCAGCGAACTGAATCAATCCGGATAGCCAGGTGTCACACGCGAATCACACGCAGCGCCGCCGGCGTTCGTAACTGATTGATTCTGCGTCCAGGGCTGCGCGGCTCACGTGGGTTCGATTCCCATCACCCGCTCCACTTTTCTGACGGGCTGAGACGACCTCAGCCACTGCAGGCAGGGCGTCCTGCAAGTGCTGCGCGTCGAAGGCGCCAGCGCGGCGAAGTGTCTGCCCCCAGCGCTCGTCGGCCGTGGTGATGAACAGCGCGCTTGCCGAATCGATGCGCGCACTGCCCGGCTTCAAAGTCGGGCTCACTTGCCGTCAACATGGGCTCCAGAGAGCTCCTGGTCACTCGATACGTATCGCTGCTTTGGCCGCCTGGGCCGGCGGCCAAAGCATGCCGACGCCTTCAGGGCTGCAACTCGATTTCCCCAGGGCGCCATGTCTTGTCGAACCACGGCTCGAGCGGACCGTAGAGCCGCAGGATCATGAACCAGCCCTTGCCCGGGATGGTCTGCACCCAGTTGTCTTCGTAGCCGGCCGGGGCTTTCGGGCCGAAGTACACGTCGACTGAACCGTCAGCATTGGTCTTCAGGTTCTTGTTTTGGCTGCTGACGCTCGGCGACCTCTGATCCGTCTGGACCATCGATCGCGTCTGGTTGTCGTACACGATGACGGACCAGAAATCCTTCACCGGGACATTGGGAGGCAGGTGCATCTTGTACGACTTGCCGCCATCGAACGGGTTGCCGTTGGAGTCCTGGACCGACCAAGGATACTGCGATCCCTGGCCGACCATCTTCACCTCCATCGCCGGCGTGACGCCGGTGGCGAAGTAGTAGTAGAAGATGTAGCCGTCCATGTTCGTCA
>CAYQAF010000328.1:0-3429 GCA_964415375.1 uncultured Alcaligenaceae bacterium | reverse complement strand
GAGGCCGACCAGCGTCGACGTCGCCACCCAGAACAGCGATTCGGGCGTCATGAACGACGCGATCGACTGGCCGAAGGCGACGAGACCGTCGAACATCGCTCAGTCCCGAAGGGCCGTCCCGGGGGACTGATCCGCCCCGGCCTCATTGAGCCCGGACGTTTTGCGAATTGCCGCGCGTCGGCCGGCGCCCACGCGCGCGGACGGGCTCTGCGAGCCTTGGCTTCGCCCCGCGCGCGTGGCCGTCTCCGGCGGCAGCGAACGAAGTGAGCGTGGGGGTCGTTTCACGCTACGGCATCCGCACGAGGAACACGCGCTCGAACATCAGCGTCACGACCGCCGAGGTCGCCACAGCGACGATCGCGGCGATCAGCACGCCACGTGTCGTCTGTCCGCGCGCGCGGCGCTCGGGCAGGTCGAAGAGCAGCATGAACACGAACACGAAGGCGACGGTGACGAGCCAGAAGGGCAGGCCGTGGCCGACGAGAACCAGCGTGTAGACGAGCGTGATCGCGATCGCCACCGCGGCGCGCGCCAGCATGCCCCGCTCCCCCGCGTCAAGCCGCCAGGGCTCGCCGAAGCCGGCGACGGCCCCGCGCCGCACCGAACGCAGGAGCAGTACGCCGCCGAGGAACGCAATCAGAGCGCCGAGGATGCCCGGGACGAGCCCCGGCGCCGTGTAGGCCTTGGCACCGAAGCGCTCGAGACGGTCCATCGCCAGCGCGCCGGCCACGATGGCGAGGCCCAGGGCGATCCAGACGAGCGCAGCGACGAAGTCGGCACGTGCCGAGGCACCCTGCGCGGGCTGGGTCATCGGGCTTCGGTTCGGGAAAGGGCTGCGGAAGACCGCGGCCGGCCCGCGCGGGCGGACCGGCCGGCGGTCCGGTGCATCACGGCTTGGGGATGCCGATCGTGTCGGGCGAGACCTTGGCCTTGCCGGCGTCGAACTGCGTCCAGGCGTAGGACTGCACCGCCGGGAACACGGCGGTCTGCGCCGCGTCGCCGGCCATCGGCGCGAACAGCGCGCCGCGCGAGACCGCGTACTTCTTCAGCGCGTCGGATTTGGCAATGTCGTTGGCCCAGATGCGGTCGAGCGTCTGCGTGACCTCCGCCGGCACGCCCTTCGGCACGAAGATCCCGAAGTAGTTGATCGGGTCCTTGAAGCCGGGGACGAACTGCGACAGCGGCGGAATGACGCCCACACCCTCGATCTCGAGCGCCTTGTCGCCGACCACGGCGAGCGGGCGGATGCGCTTGGCGCGCATCATCTCGGTCTGCTCGGCGGCGAGCTGGGTCGTGACCTCGACCTCGCCCGAGACCGTCGCGACGACTGCGGGGTTGCCGCCGTCGTAGGTCACGTGCTTGTACTTGATGCCGGTGGCCTTGGCGATCGCCTCGATCGCGGAGTGGCCGCTCGAGTTGACGCCGGCAGTGGCCACACCGATGGCGCCCGGCTTGGCCTTCATCGCCGCCAGCAGCTCGTTCATGTCCTTGTACGGTGCGTTGGCGTTGACGCCGACGACCGCGATGTGCGCGACGTTGGTGTAGACGTTCCAATCCTTGACGCTGGTGTCGAGCATGCCGAGCGTGCGATAGGTGCCGAGGTCCTTCGCGGCGCCGGCGGTCCAGGTGTAGCCGTCCTTCGGCGCCTCGAGCGCGTTCTTCGTGCCGATCGAGCCGGACGCGCCGGGCTGGTTCAGGATCACGACCTTCTGGTTCAGTGCCTTCTCGATCTCGGCGGCCGTGACGCGGGTCACCTGGTCCGTCGAGCCGCCGGCCGCCCAGGGCACGATGATCGTGATGGGCTTCTCGGGCTTCCACTGGGCCGCGGCCGGGGCCGCGACGACGAGCGCCAGGCCGGCTGCGATGCCGGCGGCGATGAGCGAGCGTTTGCTGCGGTTCATCTTGAGACCTCCTTGGGGGCGGGTTTGCCGGAACGGCGCGATGCCCGCGCCGTCCGGTCGTTGGTAACCGACTGGTTAATTATGCCAGCGCCGTGCCCGCAGGGTGCCGTCGCGGGCGGACGCAGCGCATCGAGGATCAGCGTGGTGACGTGGGCAAGGCGCTGCGCCTTCGCCGCGGGTGCGAGCAGGTCGCGTCCGAAGATCGTGGACAGCGTGTGCGCGTTCGACAGGTAGAAGTAGCCGAGTGCCGCGATCGACACGTAGAGCTGCACCGGGTCGACGTCGCCGCGGAACACGCCGGCGCGCGTGCCGCGCGCGAGCAGGTCGCCGAGCATCCCGACCAGCGGGGAATGCAGCGCCCGCACCTTGGTCGAGCGCCCGAGGTAGCGGGCGCGGTGCAGGTTTTCCGTGTTGAGCAGCGACAGGAACTCGGGGTGCGCGATGAAGTAGCGCCAGGTGAACGCGACCAGCTCGCACACGCCCTGCTCCGGCGGCAGGTGCTCGAGGTCGAGATCGCGCTCCGCGGTGCGGATGCGCTCGTACGCGCCCTCCAGCACGGCGAGGTAGAGCGCTTCCTTGCCGCCGAAGTAGTAGTACAGCATCCGCTTGTTGGACTTCGCCCGCGTGGCAATCCGGTCCACCCGGGCGCCGGACAGACCGTGCGCGGAGAACTCCTCGGTGGCGGCGGCGAGGATCGCGGTGCGGGTGCGATCGGCGTCGCGCAGAGGGACCCGGCCGGCGTCCGCGGGGGCGCGTCGGGCTCGGGCCATGGCGGCGTCGCGCGGCATGCGCGGATGGTAACCAGCCGGTTACTTGCCCGCAACGCGGCACGTTGACGCCGGTCAAGGGTCCTGCGGCGATCGTGCGCCCGGGGCCGTGGAATCGGCAGCGGTCGCCGAGATCCTCAGGCTCGGCTTTCCCCCACCCTGACGATCTTCATCGTGTTGGTGCCGCCGGACTTGCCGAGCGGCTCGCCGATCGTGATGACGATGAGATCGCCGGGCGTCACCTTGCCACCGTCGATCAGCACCTGCTCCGCCGCTTCGAGCACCCGGTCCCGGTCGCCGGCCTGCTCGAGGTGCAACGGGCGGACGTTGCGGTAGATCGCCATCTTGCGCAGCGACGCCCGCTCGGGCGTGAGGGCGTAGATCGGGCAGCCGACGTTCAACCGCGACATCCACAGCGCGGTCGAGCCCGATTGCGTCAGCGCGACGATCGCCTTCACCTTGAGGTGGTGCGCGGTGAAGAGCGTCGCCATCGCCACCGACTGGTCGATGCGGGTGAACGTGCGGTCGAGGAAGTCGCGGTCCAGCTCGATCGTGCTCGACTTCTCCGCCTCGGCGCAGATCTGCGCCATCGCCTCCACGGTCTCCAGCGGGTAGCGTCCGGACGCCGTCTCCGCGGAGAGCATCACCGCGTCAGTGCCGTCGAGCACCGCGTTGGCGACGTCGGACACCTCGGCGCGCGTGGGCACCGGGCTCGAGATCATCGACTCCATCATCTGCGTCGCGGTGATCGTGAACTTGTG
>CAYQAF010000327.1:0-3431 GCA_964415375.1 uncultured Alcaligenaceae bacterium | reverse complement strand
CACGGCCTGCACTTGCAGTTCTCGGACCTGCAGCGCGGCCGCCTGCCCTACGCGCCCGAGACCTATCTTCCCCAGGCCACGCCGGTACTCAAGGAGCGCCTTGCGGCGTTGCCCGAGCGCGACCGGCAGTCGATCGCGGAGCTGGCAGGCGGCGACCTGATCCGACACTCGTTCTTTGCGACACGCCGGGCCGGCACCAAGGCTCCGTATGGGCAGCGCGACTACGTGCCGCTGTTTCCGGACGAGCTGCATCGACCAAGTGGCGCCGACTTCGTGCGGCTGATCGACCACCATCGCGGGCAGCCGCTGCGCCTCACGCACAACCTGGCGCGCCTCAATCGCGTGATGGAACCGGGGCGCTACGTGCGGTCGATCTTCGCGCACATGGACGGGCAACGCTCGTTCGGGTCGATCTTCGACCTGGTCCGAGGCGAAGTTGCCTTCCGCGACGCGCCGCCGGACGACGCCGCGCTGTTCGCCGATTTCGCGCCCTGGTACGAGGCGCTGGAATCGATCGAGCGGTTGGTATTGCGACGCGTCGCGGTTGACGAACCCAAGGCAGGGCGCTGATGCTCACCACGACCGCACCCCGACAACGCGCGCTGCGCGGCCTCTCCGCGCACGGATTCCATCGCGTCGTG
Source organism: uncultured Alcaligenaceae bacterium (assembly GCA_964415375.1). Taxonomy (GTDB): domain Bacteria; phylum Pseudomonadota; class Gammaproteobacteria; order Burkholderiales; family Casimicrobiaceae; genus VBCG01. The sequence goes on along the minus strand of CAYQAF010000327.1, from coordinate 2,790 downwards.
TGGCACGAGTGGGGCGACCCGGGCAATCCCCGCGTCGCCATCTGCGTACACGGACTGACGCGCACCGGCCGGGACTTCGACGTGCTGGCCGAAGCGCTCGCGCCGACGCATCGGGTGCTCGCCGTCGACATGCCGGGACGCGGCCTCTCGGACTGGCTGCCGGTCAAGGCCGACTACGCGTTCCCCACCTACCTCACCACGCTGACCGCGCTCGTCGCGGCAAGCGGCGCAGATCGCATCGACTGGGTCGGCACGTCGATGGGCGGCCTGCTCGGCATGGTGATCGCGGCGCAGCCGCAAACGCCGATCGAGCGCCTGGTGGTGAACGACGTCGGGCCGGCGATCGAGCCCGCCGCCCTCGAGCGGATCAAGCAATACGTCGGCACCGACCCGGCGTTCGAGTCGTGGGACGCCTTCGCCGCCTGCGTCCGAGCGATCTCTCCGTTCGGCCGGCTCACGGACGCGCAATGGGAGCACCTGACGCGAACCGTCGGGCGCGAGCGTGCCGACGGGCGTGTCGGATTCGTCTACGACCCGGGCATCGCCGCGCCGTTCCGCGACGCGCCGGCGCCACCGGACCTCTGGCCCGTGTGGGAGGCGATTCGCTGCCCGACGTTGCTGCTTCGCGGCGCGACGTCGGATCTCCTGTCCTCCGTCACTGCACGGCGCATGACCGAGACCGGGCCGAAGCCCCGACTGGCGGAATTCGAGGGCGTCGGCCACGCGCCGATGCTCCTCGCCTCCGACCAGGTGGACGCGGTCGTCGGATTCCTCCGCGAGGCGCCGGTGCGTGGCACGCCTCTCGCTTGATACTCGGGCCGGGGCGATGCGGGTTGTCGCATACAATCTAGCTGAAAGCCCCCGCAACGCCGAATGTCGACGTCCCTCGCCCTCAATCTCCCATCGCTCGACGCGAAGCCCGCCAATCCACCCGAGACCCGCACCGCGCAGGTCAAGGAGTGGCTCGCCGAGACGACGCGACGCGATCCCGTCGAAGCCGCGCAGCTGATCGGCGACGCGCTCGCCGCGACCAATCGCGTCGCGATGAGCGACTCGAGACGCCTCGAGCTTGCCGAGATCTACTGGGCGACGGCGGTCGCGCTGTGGCCCCAGCTCGAGCGCCACTACAGCCATCGCGTCACGCACCCGCTCACCGGCCGCTCGCTCGATGCGGCGAAGGCCGCGCTCACGCTGGCCCACGAGCTCTCGACGGCCTACAAGCACCTGCTCGCCCGCGAGGCCGGCAAGCGCATCCTGCTCGGCGGGCAGCGGCTCATGGTGGCCCTCGTGCACCGCTGCCTTCAATGCGCGGTGCGCATCCTCGCCAGCAGCTATCTCGCGTACGCTCCGGTTCCCCCCCGCACCTGGCAGGACCTGCATCTCGTCTACAAATTCGCCCGCGACCGCAAGATCCATCAGACGCCGGCAACCGGCGGTGATCCCGACACGACCCCCGAGCGCACCTACGTCCAGGCGTTGCTGCTCGCCCTCGCCAACCCCTACGGGTTCCGACTGGGCGAGCTCAATCAGGTGCTGCGCTACCTCCACGAGCACGGCCACTGGGCGAAGCTCACCGACGTGCCGCCCGTGCACCGCATGGCCAAGGCCGTCGCGATCGTGCCGGTGGGCAACGATTTTCCCCCGTTCTCGGCCAACAAGGGCGGCACCGGCGACGGTGCGAAGCTCTACCTGCTGACGTTCGACCTCGCTTTCCAGTTGCAGGAGCAACTGCGAGCGCTCGATGCCGGCGGTCCGGCGCCGGAATTCATCCTGGATGATGCGGCACGGGCGCAGCACCTCACGATGCTGAAGCGGCTGTTGCGCCAGTGGGCGATACCGCCGGCGCGGCAGTTCAACCGCCTGCCTTCGCGCGCCCGGGTGGTGATGTGCGCGGGGATTTCCGGAACGTGGCAATACAGCCGGGGCACGCACGCGGGCGTCACGGTGCCGCCGGCGGGACTGCCGGCAATGTCCAAGTGTGTGGTGATCAACCACACCCCTGCGGGCTACGCGCTGCGTCAGGCGGACACGAACCCCACGGCGCTGCGCATCGGGGAGCTGATCGCGCTCCGCGTCGAAGGACGCGGCGGCGTGCAGGTGGCGATGGTGCGCTGGTTCCGCAATACGTTGAAGGGTAGCGGCCTCGAGTTCGGCTGCGAGATCGTCACCGACTCTCCGGAGGCCGGCGCGGCGGCAGCCGAGGACGCGCCCGCTGGCGGGCTCGCGCCGGTGGTGATCGTGCCGGAGGACCCGGTGCTCGGCTCCGGCCACGATCCCTCGCCGCCCCAGCTGATCGTCCCGGCCGAGACGTTCCAACTCGAGCAGGCGCTGACACTCAAGCGCGCCGGCGCCGAGTCGTTCGTGGTGCTCACCAAGCTCGCCGAGAAGGGTCCGGGCTTCGAGATCTACGAGTACGTACCGGTTGGCTGACGGACACGCTCGCGCCGCCCTCACTAGTGCCGTGTCGGTCCCCGCACCTTCGTCGACACCGCGGGAGGCGCGCATCGCGAGCCTCGGCCTGATCGCGTTGGTGCTGTTCTGCCTGCTGTGGGAATTGCTGCTGGCGCCGCTGCGCCCGGGGGGATCGTGGCTCGCGCTGAAGGCACTGCCGCTGGCAGTGCTCGTGCCGTCGGCATTGCGCGGCACGCGACGCGCGCTGCAGTGGCTGTCGCTGCTGCTGCCGTTCTACGTCGCCGAGGGCATCGTGCGCGGCTTCACCGAATCGGGACGACACGCACTGGTGGCGTGGGTTGCTGCCGCGACCGCGGCAGCCACGTTCATCGCGCTGCT
>CAYQAF010000326.1:0-3441 GCA_964415375.1 uncultured Alcaligenaceae bacterium | reverse complement strand
TGATCGACTTCCTGATCAACGAGATGGGCGTCAAGAAGATCCGCTTCCCGAAGACCTCGGGCATCGGCATCAAGCCCGTCTCGCGCGAGGGCACCGAACGGCTGGTGCGCAAGGCGATCCAGTACACGATCGACAACGACAAGCCGTCGATGACGCTCGTCCACAAGGGCAACATCATGAAGTTCACCGAGGGCGCGTTCCGCGACTGGGGCTACGCGATCGCCGAGCGAGAGTTCGGCGCGAAGCCGCTCGACGGGGGCCCGTGGATGTCGTTCAGGAACCCGAAGACCGGCAAGGAGATCGTCGTCAAGGACGTGATCGCCGACGCCTTCCTGCAGCAGATCCTGCTCCGCCCGGCCGAGTACAGCGTGATCGCGACACTGAACCTCAACGGCGACTACATCAGCGACGCGCTCGCCGCCGAGGTGGGCGGCATCGGCATCGCCCCGGGGGCGAACCTATCCGACACGGTGGCGATGTTCGAGGCGACGCACGGCACCGCGCCCAAGTACGCGGGCAAGGACTACGTCAACCCCGGCTCCGAGATCCTGTCGGCCGAGATGATGCTCGTCCACATGGGCTGGAAGGAAGCCGCGAACCTGATCACCGCGAGCCTCGAGAAGGCGATCGGCGACAAGGTCGTCACCTACGACTTCGCGCGGTTGATGCAGGGCGCGACGCAGGTGTCCTGCTCGGGCTTCGGCCAGGCGATGATCGAGCGCATGTAGCCGGCGTCGGCCGGCCGGCGCGCGTGAACGGCGCCGTCACGAAAAAAAGCCCGCCGGTCAGGCGGGCTTTCTGTTTGCGGCGGTCCGCTGGGGACGCCGCAACGCGAACTCAGGCAGCCTGGATGTTGCTGGCCTGCTTGCCCTTCGGGCCCTGCGTGACGTCGAAGCTGACCTTCTGGCCTTCCTTGAGGGTCTTGAAGCCCTGCATGTTGATCGCCGAGAAGTGCGCGAACAGGTCTTCGCCGCCGTCGTCCGGCGTGATGAACCCGTACCCCTTCGCGTCGTTGAACCACTTGACGGTGCCGGTTGCCATACAGCTTGTTCCTTACAGAAATGGAGATGATCGTTCGCGAGGGCCAACCACGGGCGGCAAGCACATCGATACTGCGCGACTGCGGCGGGTACGGCGGCAGACCGGTACGGCAGCTCCCCTCGGGCAAACGACCTCCTTGTACGCGCAATTTCCCGAGGGCGTCAAGGGAGCCGACCCCCGGGCGGTTTCCCCTTGATAAAACTGTTGCAATCATCAAACATACCCCCATCTTCCCGGCGGTTACCGGCTGTTTCCCCCATTCATGGCGGTCCACGAACAACGCGGCGAACTTCTCGAGGCCGAGAAGACCAAGGAGAAGCCGCCGCCGTTGTACAAGGTTCTGCTGCTGAACGACGACTACACGCCAATGGACTTTGTGGTCGTCGTCCTGCAGACTGTGTTCGGCATGACGCGGGAGAAGGCGACGCGCGTGATGCTGCAGGTCCACCGCGAGGGCATGGGGGTCTGCGGCACCTACACGCGGGAAGTCGCGGCGGCGAAGGTGGAGCAGGTGGTCGACCTCGCCCGCAAGCACCAGCACCCGTTGCAGTGCACGATGGAGGAGACTTGAGCGTTGTACGGTTTCGCCGCGCACACGGACGCGGCCCGGGCGGGCAACACGGAGCAGGACCATGATCGCGCAGGAACTGGAAGTCTCCCTCCACATGGCCTTCGTCGAGGCGAGGCAGAAGCAGCACGAGTTCATCACCGTCGAGCACCTGCTGCTCGCGATGCTGGACAACCCTTCCGCGGCCGAGGTCTTGAAGGCGTGCGGCGTCGACCTCGAGGAGCTGCGCGGGGTGCTCACCGACTTCATCAACGAGCACACGCCGCGCCTCGCCCCGCACAGCGAGGCCGACACCCAGCCGACGCAGGGCTTCCAGCGCGTGATCCAGCGCGCGATCCTGCACGTCCAGTCGTCGGGCAAGAAGGAAGTCACCGGCGCCAACGTGCTGGTCGCGATCTTCGGCGAGAAGGAGTCGCACGCCGTCTACTTCCTCAACCAGCGCGGTGTGACGCGCCTCGACGTCGTCAATTACATCTCCCACGGCATCACCAAGACGCCGCAGGCGAAGCCCGACAAGCCGGAGGGCGGTGGCAAGGACGAGGGCGAGAGCGGCTCCGAGTCGCAGGGCGCGCTGGACGCCTACACGATGAACCTGAACCACCTGGCCCGCAACGGCAAGATCGATCCGCTGATCGGCCGCGAGCACGAGCTCGAGCGCGTGATCCAGGTGCTCTGCCGGCGGCGCAAGAACAACCCGCTGCTGGTCGGCGAGGCGGGCGTTGGCAAGACGGCGATCGCCGAGGGCCTCGCGCGCCGCATCAACGAGGGCGAGGTGCCGGAGCTCCTGAAGGAGTACCAGGTCTACTCGCTCGACATGGGCGCGCTGCTCGCCGGGACCAAGTACCGCGGCGATTTCGAGCAGCGGTTGAAGGCGGTGCTGAAGCAGCTTGCCGAGAACCCGCGCTCGATCCTGTTCATCGACGAGATCCACACGATCATCGGTGCGGGCGCCGCCTCCGGCGGCACGCTCGACGCCTCGAACCTGCTGAAGCCCGCGCTCTCCACGGGCGCGCTGAAGTGCATTGGCGCGACGACCTACACGGAGTACCGGCAGATCTTCGAGAAGGACCACGCGCTGTCGCGGCGCTTCCAGAAGGTCGACGTACCCGAGCCGTCGGTCGCCGAGACCGTCGAGATCCTCAAGGGCCTGAAGTCGCGCTTCGAGGCGCACCACGGCGTCAAGTACGCGCCGGCGGCGCTGACCAGTGCGGCCGAGCTCGCCGCGCGCTTCATCAACGACCGTCACCTGCCGGACAAGGCGATCGACGTGATCGACGAGGCGGGCGCCGCGCAGAAGATTCTGCCGAAGTCGAAGCAGAAGAAGGTCATCGGCAAGACCGAAGTCGAGGAGATCGTCGCCAAGATCGCCCGCATCCCGGCGAAGAACGTGTCCTCGGACGATCGCAACGCGCTGAAGACCCTCGACCGTGACCTGCGCAACGTCGTGTTCGGCCAGGACAAGGCGATCGACGCGCTGGTGTCGGCGATCCGCATGGCACGCTCCGGGCTCGGCAACCCCGTCAAGCCGATCGGCAACTTCCTGTTCTCGGGACCCACGGGCGTCGGCAAGACCGAGGTCGCGAAGCAGCTCGCCTACTGCCTCGGCGTCGAGCTGATCCGCTTCGACATGTCCGAGTACATGGAGCGCCACGCGGTGTCGCGCCTCATCGGCGCGCCGCCCGGCTACGTCGGTTTCGACCAGGGCGGATTGTTAACGGAAGCTGTCAATAAACAACCCTATTCAGTTGTTTTGCTTGACGAAGTCGAGAAAGCACACCCGGACATTTTCAACGTGCTGCTGCAGGTGATGGACCACGGCACGCTGACCGACA
>CAYQAF010000325.1:0-3452 GCA_964415375.1 uncultured Alcaligenaceae bacterium | reverse complement strand
CGCGCGTCGTCGAGAAGCGCAGTCGGCCCTTCGTGCCGACGATCTCGTTCCACTCCTCGTCGCGGTCCGCCGCATAGCAAAACGCGCCGCTGCCATGGATGCCCGACGCGAAGCGCCAGCTGGCCGTGACGAGGTCCTCGGCCTCGTACGCGCCCCCTACGTTCGCTGCCAGCGCACGTACGTCCTCGATCGGGCCGAACAGGAAGTCGAGGAAGTCGAGCGTATGGCTCATGACGTCGACGAAGTACCCGCCGCCCGAGCGGGTCGCGTCCGTCCGCCAGGGCGGCGACGCCGGGGCCGCCTCGAGAGCGGTGCGCAGCGGCTGGAAGTGGCGGCAGACGACCATGCGCACGTCCCCGACCGCTCCGCCGGCCACGAGGTCGCGCACCGCGAGGAAGCGCGGCAGCGCGCGACGATAGTAGGCGACGCGCAGCGGCACGCCGGCGGCCGCGCCGGCGGCGATCATCGCGTCGCATTCGCTCGCATCCAGCGCCATCGGCTTCTCGACCAGCACCGCCTTGCCGGCCTCCGCACAGCGCAGCACGTAGTCCCTGTGCGTCGCGGGCGGCGTGGCGACGTAGACGGCGTCGATGTCGGGTGCGCGCAGGATCGCCTCGGCGGCGTCGTGCCACCGGGGCACGCCATGGCGATGCGCGTAGTCGGCGGCGAGCGCGGCGTCGCGGCGCATGACCGCCACGAGCGAGGAGTGGCGGGCCTTCGCGAACCCCGGGCCGCTCTTGACCTCGGTGACGTCGCCGCAGCCGATGATGCCCCAGCGGATCGTCTTCACGGCGCCCTCTCTCCGGGGCTCGGACAGGTCATGCGCGCTGACGCCTATGGTGCTCCACCGTTTCGCGCAGGCCGGCTTCGAGCGACCGCTGGGGAGGCAATCCGAGCAACGGCGAGGACCACTCGTCGGGCGCTGTAGCCGATGCCGGGATCGGCGGGCCGGCGCAGTCGACCTGCGCGCCCGGCACGAGCCGGCGCAGGATCGCCACGACTTCCTCAGCCGAGCTCACGTGCCCGCGCAGGTTGATCGTGTGCGCGCCTTCGAGGTCGCGCTCGACCGCGGCGCGGTACGCGAGCGCGACGTCGTCGCTGTGGACGAGACCGGCCGGACCGGTCACCGGGATCGTGTAGGGTCGCCCCTCGGCCGCGGCCCGGCACGCGATCGAGAAGCCCGCCGTTCCGCCGATCTCGCGGCCGGGGCCGTACACGATGAACGGACGGAACCCGATGCTGGCGATGCGATGATCGAGCCAGTAGGCGCGCCCACTCCCCTCGTTGGCGAGCTTGAACGCACCGTAGTGCGTGGGCGGCACCGGCACGCGGTCGTTGTCCGGTGCGTAGACGCCGCCGCTGCTCGTGTAGATCACCTTGCGCATGCCGTGACGCTTCGCGGCCTCGAACACGTGCAGCGTGCCCAGCACGTTGACGGCCGCACCCAGGAGCGGATCCGCCGCACAGGCCGGCGTCATCATGCCGACGAGGTGGACGATGGTGTCGCAGCCTTCCGCCGCGGACATCACCGCTTCCGCATCCACGATGTCGCCCTGCCGCCAGCCCGCGGTCGCCGTCACGCCCGCCACCGGCGGGCGCCTGTTGAACACGCGCACCGCGTGGCCGTGCTCGACCAGTCGCGCAATGATGGCGCGGCCAAGAAAGCCGCCGCCGCCCGTCACCAGCACCCTCATTCGATCCTCCGCACGCGGGAAGCGTGAAACCCGTTCCGGATTATCGCGCTCCGGGGACCTCGACGGCCGAGCCGGCGCGAGCGGCCTCGGCGATGGCCTCGGTCACGCGCAGGTTGGCGAGCCCGTCCCGCACGGTCACGAGGGGCCGGGCCTCGCCGCGGATCACCGCACCGAAGTGCTCCATCTGCAGGGTCAGCGGATCCTCGCGCACCAGGTCCGCGACTTCGACCGCGAAGGGCTTCCACCACGAGGCATCTTCGGCGTTGGCGTAGAGCTTGATCCGCATCGTCGGCACCGACAGCGAGCCGCACGTGCCGGCGACGACGTAGCAGTCCTCGTCGGCACAGCTCGCGTAGGCTTTGTTCTCCTGCGACGTCTGCTCCCAGCTGCGGGGGCAGGCTGCGGTGTCGGAGAGCATGAACGTGCCCAGGGCTCCGCTCTCGAAGCGCAGGTTGATCGCCACGGTGTCCTCGACCGCGAAGCCCCGCACCGCGTTCGATGCGAACGCCTGCACCGCGACGATTTCGCCACATAGCATGCGCAAATTGTGGACCTCGTGGATCATGTTGATCAGGATCGGCCCGCCGCCCGGCTCGCGGCGCCACGGCCCATCCTCGAAGTAGTGGTCGGGCTTGAAGAACACCGCGCTGCCCATGACCGCCACGATCCGGCCGAGCCGGCCCTCGTCGATCACGGCCTTCGCACGCGCCATGATCGGGCTGTGCGCGCGGTGATGCCCGACGATCACGCGCGCGTCCTTCGCCTCGACCGCCGCGGCGAGGCGCTCGGCTTCGGTGACGGTGTCGGCCACCGGCTTCTCGACCAGCACGCCGACGCCTTCGTCGATGCACCGCAATGCCTGCTCGACGTGGAACCGGTTCGGCGAGGCGACGACCACACCGTCGACGTTCGTGGCGGCGAACAGCGCGTCGAGCGTCGGGTAGAGCGGCACGCCGGCCTGCGCTGCGGCCTTGCCTGCTGGCGCGGGATCGACGACCGCGACGAGCGCACACGTCGGGCTCGCCTGCGCCCGCGCCATGTGCGCCGCGCCAATGAGCCCTGCACCAGCGACGGCGATGCGCGTCCTGGCCATCCCGTCGGCCGCGTCAGCCCTTGTAGCCGAGCAGCCGCGGCAGGAACAGCGTCACGTCCGGCAACAGCGTGACGATCGCGAGCGCGATGAACATCACCACCAGGAACGGAGCCGCCTCCCGGACCATGTCGCGCAGCGGCACATCGGCGATCTTGGTCATCAGGAACAGCAGCAGGCCGTACGGGGGCGTCACCAGCCCAATCATGATGTTCACCACGGCCATCACGCCGAAGTGCACGAGGTCGACGCCCAGCGCCTCTGCGGTGGGAAGCAGCACCGGGAGGATGACGAGGATGATCGTAGTGCCTTCGAGGAAGCAGCCCAGGACGAGCAGCAGGACGTTGACCATCAGCAGGAACGCCAGCGGCGACAGCTCGTAGGCCTTGAGCATCGTGCTGATCGTCTTCGGAATATTCTCCGAGGTGATGACGAAGTTGAACACGAGCGCGCCGGCGATCAGCATGCCGATCGACACCGTCACGCGTGCGCTCGTCGCCAGCGAGCGGTAGACGTCCTTCCAGCGCACGCTGCGATAGAGGACCACCGAGATCAGCAGTGCATACGCGGCCGCGACGGCGGCGGCCTCGGTCGGCGTCGTCACCCCGCTGTACAGGCAGCCGAGCAGGATCACCGGCATCAGCAGCGCCGGCAGGGCCTCCCACGTG
>CAYQAF010000324.1:0-3466 GCA_964415375.1 uncultured Alcaligenaceae bacterium | reverse complement strand
AGCCGCCGGGCCTCGCGGTCATCCTCGTCGGTGACGACCCGGCGTCGGCCGTGTACGTCCGCAACAAGGTCAAGGCGTGTGAGGAGATCGGCATCCGGTCGTCCTTCACGCGGCTGCCGGCCGAGACGACCGAGGCCGTGCTGCTCGGCCACGTCGCTCGGCTGAACGCCGACGCGGCGGTGCACGGCATCCTCGTGCAGCTGCCGCTGCCGAAGCACCTCGATGCGCAGAAGATCCTCGAGACGATCGCCTTCGACAAGGACGTCGACGGCCTGCACGCCATGAACGCCGGCCTGACACTGATGGGCACGCCGCACTTCCGCTCGTGCACGCCGTACGGCGTGATGAAGATGCTGGAGTCGATCGACTACCCGGTCGCCGGCTGCCACGCGGTCGTGCTCGGCCGCTCCAACATGGTCGGCAAGCCGATGGCAATGCTGCTGCTCGCCGCCAACGCCACCGTCACCATCGCGCACTCGAAGACGCGCGACCTCGGCGCCATCACCCGCCAGGCCGATGTGCTCGTCGCCGCGGTCGGCCGACGCAGCCTCGTGACGCGCGACATGGTCAAGCCGGGGGCGGTCGTGATCGACGTCGGCACCAATCGGACACCCGAGGGCAAGCTCGCCGGCGACGTCGAGTTCGACGGCGTGAAGGAGGTCGCAGGCTGGATCTCGCCGGTGCCGGGCGGGGTCGGGCCGATGACGATCACGATGCTGCTCGTCAACACGGTCGAGGCGGCGGAACGCCGCCTGCAGGTTGCGCGCTAGCTCCGATTGACATTGCAGGACGGCGCCGCGCCAGGGCGCCGCCGCTCAGCTGGAACACACGACATGGAACAACCGACGAACCCTCTCCTCGATTTCTCCGGGCTGCCGCGCTTCGACGCGATCGAACCCGTCCACGTCACGCCGGCCGTCGACGCCCTGCTGCAGCGGGCGCGCGACGTCGTCGGGCAGGTCACCGACCCGCAGACACCGGCTTCGTGGGACGCCATCGTCGAGCCGCTCGATGACGCCACCGACCGCCTTGGCCGGGCCTGGGGCGCGGTGTCGCACCTGAATGCGGTGTGCGACACGCCGGAGTTGCGCGAGCAGTACAACATCAACCAGCCGAAGCTCACCGCCTTCTTCACCGAGCTGTCCCAGAACGAGGCGCTGTACGCGCGCTTCAAGGAACTGGCTGCGCTGCCGGACTTCGCGTCCTGGCCAGCGGCCCGGCGCAAGGTGATCGAGAACGAGCTGAGGGACTTCCGCCTCGGCGGCGCCGAGTTGCCGGCCGACCGCAAGCAACGCTTCAAGGAACTTGCCGAGCGGGAGTCGCAGGTGTCGACGCGCTTCGCGGAGAACGTGCTCGACGCGATCAGCGCGTTCGCGCTGTACGTCGACGACGCGAAGGCGCTCGCGGGCGTGCCGGACGACGCGGTGCAGATGTTCGCCGAGGCAGCGGCCGCCGAAGGCCGCGCCGGCTACAAGATCTCGCTGCAGTACCCGAGCTACGCGGCGGTCGTCGACTACGCCGACGACCGGGCGCTGCGCCAGCAGCTGTATCGCGCGTACGTCACGAAGGCCTCCGAGTTCGGCAAGCCGGAGTGGAACAACGGACCCCTGATGGTCGAGCTGCTGTCGCTGCGGCAGGAGCACGCTCGACTGCTCGGGTACGCGAGCTTCGCCGAGGTGTCGCTGGTGCCGAAGATGGCCGACCGGCCGTCGGAAGTGCTCGACTTCCTGCGCGACCTCGGGCACCGCGCCCGGCCGTACGCCGAGCGCGACGTGCGCGAAGTCCGCGAGTTCGCGGCTGCCGAGCTCGGCATCGCGGACCTGCAGCCGTGGGACTTCTCGTACGCGAGCGAGAAACTGCGCGAGGCGCGCTACGCCTACTCGGAGCAGGAGCTGAAGAAGTACTTCACCGAGCCGCGGGTGCTGGGGGGGCTGTTCAAGGTGATCGAGACGCTGTTCTCCGTCGCGATCCGCGAGGACGCCGCACCGGTGTGGCACCCGGACGTAAAGTTCTTCCGCATCGAGGGCCTGAAGGGCCAGCTGATCGGCCAGTTCTACCTCGACCTGTACGCGCGCGACCACAAGCAGGGCGGCGCGTGGCAGGACGACGCGCGCTCGCGGCGCGGCCGCCGGCCCGGGCTGCCCACCCCGGTGTCGTACCTGACGTGCAACTTCTCGCGGCCGGTCGGCGGCAAGCCGGCGACGTTCCAGCACGACGAGGTGCTGACGCTGTTCCACGAGTTCGGCCACGGGCTGCATCACATGCTGACCCGCGTCGACGAACCGTCGGTGTCCGGCATCCACGGCGTCGAGTGGGACGCGGTCGAGCTGCCGTCGCAGTTCATGGAGAACTTCGCCTGGGAGTGGGAAGTCCTGCAACTGCTGACCGGGCACGTCGACACCGGCGCGCATCTGCCGCGGGCGCTGTTCGACAAGATGATCGCCGCGCGCAACTTCCAGAGCGGCTTCTACACGATGCGGCAGATCGAGTTCTCGCTGTTCGACATGCTGCTGCACCAGGGACCGCCGCCTGCGACCGAGCGCGAGATCCTGGCGCAAGTCGACGCGATCCGGCGCGAGGTGGCGGTGCTGCAGCCCCCCGAGTACAACCGCTTCCCGCACGCGTTCTCGCACATCTTCGCGGGCGGCTATGCGGCCGGCTACTACAGCTACAAGTGGGCCGAAGTGCTGTCGGCCGACGCGTACTCGGCGTTCGAGGACGGCGGCGTGCTCAATCCGGCGATCGGTCGCCGCTTCCACGACGAGATCCTCGCGGTCGGCGGCAGCCGCCCGGCGATGCAGTCGTTCGTCGCCTTCCGCGGGCGCAAGCCGACGATCGATGCCTTGCTGCGCCAGCACGGCATGGTGAACTGAGCATCGGGCCGCCCGCTGCTCACGGGCCCGGCGGCCCGCCCCACAGCCACGCCGCGCCCCGCACGCCACTCGAGTCGCCGTGCGCGTGCTTCGCCAGGCGCGTCGCGACATGGTCCGAGAAGACGTGCGCGCGCCAGAGCCGCGGCACGTTCGCGTACAGGCGATCGACGTTCGACACACCGCCGCCGAGCACGATCACGTCCGGATCGAGCAGGTTGACGACACCGGCCAGCGCGCGCGCCAGCCGGGCCTCGTAACGCGCGATCGCGCTTTCGGACGCAGCTCCACCCTCGTGCTCGAGCGCCGGGCCGCACAGGTAGGTCTCGATGCAGCCGGCGCGACCGCAGTAGCAGGGCCGCAGCGGCAGGTCGTCGCCGCTCGGGAGCGGCAGCGGGTTGTGGCCCCACTCCCCCGCGATCGCGTTGGCGCCTTCAAGCACGCGCCCGTCCACCACGATCCCGCCGCCGACGCCCGTGCCGAGGATCACGCCGAACACCACGCGCGCGGTACGGCCCGCGCCGTCGACAGCTTCCGAGAGAGCGAAGCAGTTGGCGTCGTTGGCGAGTCGGACCGGCCGCCCCAGCGCCGCCTCG
>CAYQAF010000323.1:0-3477 GCA_964415375.1 uncultured Alcaligenaceae bacterium | reverse complement strand
ATCTGCAGACCAAGCCTGGGTTCCTCGCGCGTGAGGAGGGCCTCCTGCCGACCGGAGTCGGGTTGATCGTCAGCTATCCGAAGTCGGATGCGATCCGTGGTGTCAAGATCGCCGTGCAGAGCGAAGGGGCCTTGTCGCCGGTTCTCGGTGTGAAGGTCACCGGCGGCATCGTCTGCCAAGCGGTGAACGGGGGGGCGCTGACGCCATGCAGCACTTTGTCCGTAGGTCAATCACAGACTGCGCGAATGGTGCTCGTTCCCGATCCAACGCCAGAGGCCAAGAACTCCGACTTGGACTTCTACGCCCAGGGCTACGTGACCATCGTCCCGTTCGTGCCGGACATCACCGCCCAGAATCCGCTCGTGTTCAAGTCGATTCTGCCGGGCTTTGCGCCTTGACGGCCGGTCCCGACGCATGAGTGGCGAACGGTCCCCGCTGCGGCGGGGATCGTCGCCTCTGTACGTACCACAGTAGGGCAATAGTCGGCGTTTCCGGGGAGGGCGTCGGACTCGGCCGGTCGTCCCAGTCGGGGCGGGAACGTCGATTGTTGCCGACGCGTCGCAGAATCGACATTCGCAAGGCAGAATCGACCGTCGCCACTCCGCTCCAGAGCCGTCATGTCCACTGCGATCACCGTCGACCGCACCAACTTCAAGGCCGTCGTGCTCAAGGGCTCAGCAACGACCCCCGTGCTCGTCGACTTCTGGGCGCCGTGGTGCGCGCCCTGTCGCGCGCTCGCGCCGATTCTCGACAAGGTCGCCGCCGAGTTTGCCGGCCGCGTCACGCTCGTCAAGCTCAACACCGACGAAGAGCAGGAGATCGCGAGCACCTACGGCATTCGCGGCATCCCGAACTGCAAGTTGTTCGTCGACGGCCGCGTCAAGGACGAGTTCACCGGCGCGCTGCCCGAGTCGGGCGTGCGCGACTTTCTCGCTGACGCACTGCCCTCGCCGGCGGCACCCCTCGTTGCCTCCGCGATCGGGCGACTGGCTGCCGGAGATGCCGCGGGCGCGCTCGTCGACCTCGACCGCGCGCTGGCGGTGGCTCCCGGCGACGAGGATGCGGTGCTGACGCGGGTGGAGGCACTGCTCGCGCTCGGCCGGGGCGAGGAGGCCGCGGCGGTCGTGGCGCAACTCACTTCGCCGCCCGGACGCGGACGCCCGGTGCGCGACGAGCGCCGGCTCGCGCAGCTTTCGGCGCGCACGACGCTTGCTGCCACGGGAAGCGGCGACCTCGCATCGCTTGCGAAGCGCGCCGCCGCGACACCGATCGACTGCGCAGCAAAGCTCGACTACGCGAATGCACTCGCGGCGCACGGCAACTACGAGCCCGCGCTCGACGAGCTGCTCGTGGTTGTGCGCGCGGACCGCGGTTTCGGCGACGACGCCGGACGCAAGGGCATGCTGACCATCTTCGAGGCGCTGGGCGCCGACAGCGACCTCGCGCGGCGCTACCGTCGCGAGCTCGCCTCGGCGATCAATCGGTAACCACGGCGACCCCGGGGCGGGTCGGGAGGGTTCCGGGATGCGACGTTCACTGCTGCTGGCATCGATCGTTACCGCGGGCCTCTTGACGCCCCCATTGGCGGACGCGCAGTACTACGGGTACGCGACGCGCAACGTGAACGTGCGCGCCGGACCGGATCGCTCGTACCCGCTGGTCGGCTGGCTGCAGGAGGGCACCGAGATCGAAGTCTTCGGCTGCCTCGACACCTGGCGCTGGTGCGACATCCAGGGCGGCGTCTATCGCGGTTGGGTGTACTCGGGCTTCCTCGCCTATCCCTACGAGGGCGGCTGGGCGACGATCCTCGAAACCGGCCCGGAGTCCGGGCTGCCCCTGCTGTCGTTCACGCTCGACGTCTATTGGGATTCGTACTACGCGACCTGGCCGTGGTATGACCAGTGGCCAGTGTGGTCAAGCCGGCCGCCGATCTATCACCGCCCGTGGCGGCCGCCGCCGCGGCCGCCGAACGTCCACCCGCGGCCCCCGATCGGCGTCGTACCGCCTGTGCGTCCGCCGGTCGGCCAACCTCCCGTCGCGAAGCCCCCGGGCGGGAAGCCACCGAGCGCCGTGCCGCCGGCGACGCGTCCACCGTCGGTGCCGCGACTGCCGAGTGCGGTGCCGCCGACGGCACAGCCGCCGGGGATGCGGCCGCCGTCCGCGATTCCCCCGTCCGTCCCGCCGCCGTCGATCAACCCCGCCGGACCTACGCCGTGGCCGCTGGCGCCGCCGGCGCAGTCGCGTCCGCCAGCGACCGTACCCGCACCATCCCCCGCGCCGCGGCCGCATCCCCGCGCGGCACCGGGGTAGCCCGCCCGCCCGGACGCGATGGCGAGGTGCGGCGTCGACGTCGGCGATAATGCGAGGGTCGGCATGGCGCCCTCCGCGACCCGCGTCCGACGACCATGCTGCCCTCAGCCCCGTTCGTAGCCTACCCCGCGCTCACCAGCGCGATCCTGCTCACGATGTCGAACGTCTTCATGACGTTCGCGTGGTACGGGCACTTGAAGCACCTGCAGGCGAAGCCCTGGTGGATTGCCGCACTCGTCGCCTGGGGCATTGCGCTGTTCGAGTACCTGCTGCAGGTGCCGGCGAACCGCATCGGGTACACGGTGCTCTCGCTCGCGCAGCTCAAGATCCTGCAGGAGGTGATCACGCTCTCGGTGTTCGTGCCCTTCGCGATCTTCTACATGGGCGAGCCGCTGAAGCTTGACTACCTGTGGGCTGGCCTGTGCCTGATGGGCGCGGTCTACTTCATCTTCCGCTAACGCTGTGACCAACACTGCCCGCGCTGCGCCGCCCGCGTTCCTGCCGCTGTACCTCGCGTTCGCGGCCGGGTACCTGCTGTCGTACCTCTACCGGACCGTCAACGCCGTCATCTCGCCGGAGCTCACGCGCGAGCTCGGTCTCGCGCCGGGCTCGCTGGGGCTCCTCACCAGTGCCTACTTCGTGGCGTTCGCGGCGATGCAGATACCGGTCGGCATGCTGCTCGACCGCTACGGACCGCGCCGCGTCGAGCCCGTGCTGCTCGCGATCGCGGCCGCCGGGGCGCTGTGCTTCGCGCTGGCCGACGGCCTGACCGGCCTGACGCTCGCGCGCGCGCTGATCGGCGCCGGCGTCGCGGCGTGCCTGATGGCGCCGCTGAAGGCCATCGCGCTGTGGTATCCGCCGCAGCGGCAGGCGTCGCTGGCCGGCTGGATCATGGTGGCGGGGGGCATGGGCGCGCTCGCCGCGACGACGCCGCTCGAGTTCGCGCTGCGTTTCGCGTCGTGGCGCACGATCTTCGTGGTGCTCGCCGCGCTGACGGCGGTCGTGGCGGTGTGGATCTGGCTCAGGGTGCCCGACGTGCCGAAGCCCGCGGCTGCGCCGAGCTTCGGCACGCAGTGGCAGGGCGTGCGGCGCGTGTTCGGCCATCCGCGCTTCTGGTGGATCGCGCCGCTCGCCGGCTTCGGCTTTGGATCGTTCATGGCCGTGCAG
>CAYQAF010000322.1:0-3494 GCA_964415375.1 uncultured Alcaligenaceae bacterium | reverse complement strand
CGCCGGCATCCCGCGCCGCGACCAGCATGTTGAGGAAGCCGGTGCCGTTCGCATCGTGCGTCGCGAGCGGATCGGCAATCGATCGCGGCACCGAGCCAAGCGCCGCCTCGTGCAAGACGACGTCCACGCCTTCGCACGCCTGCCGGCAGGCGTTCAGGTCGGCAATGTCGGCCTCGACGAAGCGGTGCCGCTGCCACGCCGCCTCGCCGACCGCCTCGCGGACTTCGTCGAGGTTACTGCGGTATCCGGTCGAGAAATTGTCCAGTCCCACCACCTGCTGGCCCATCGCGAGCAGCGTCTCGACGAGGTGCGAGCCGATGAAGCCGGCGCTGCCGGTGACGAGCCAGCGGCGCGGCCGCGCCGCGAGCTCGCTGCGAATCGCCGCCGACGCCGGCCACGCCGCGAATCCCCGTGCCATCAGAGTCTCCAGACGGTCACGCCGCGCGCGCGCAGCGCCGCGGCGTCGGCCTGGCACTTGACGTCCGCGTACACGCCGCCGGGGACGAGCTTGCCCAGGTAGTCGTCGAGCGGGCGCGCCCGGAACTCCCTGTGCGCAACCGCCGCGACGATGGCCGCCGCCCTGGGCAGCGCGTCGAAGCGCACGAGCTCGACGCCGTACTCGTGCCGCGCCTCCGCGGCGTCGGCGACGGGGTCGTGCACGTGCACGACGGCGCCGTAGGACTCGAGCTCGCGGATCACGTCGATCACGCGCGAGTTGCGGAGGTCCGGGCAGTCTTCCTTGAACGTCAGGCCGAGCACGATGACGTGCGCCCCGCGCACCGCACTGCCGGAGGCGATCATCTGCTTCACCGTCTGCTCGGCGACGTACTTGCCCATGCCGTCGTTGATGCGCCGGCCGGCTAGGATCACCTGCGGGTGGTAGCCCAGCTTGTCCGCCTTGTGCGTCAGGTAGTACGGGTCGACGCCAATGCAGTGGCCGCCGACCAGCCCCGGTCGGAACGGCAGGAAGTTCCACTTGGTGCCGGCGGCCTCGAGCACCTCCAGCGTGTCGATGCCGATCTTGTGGAAGATCAGCGAGAGCTCGTTCATCAGCGCGATGTTGAGGTCGCGCTGCGTGTTCTCGATCACCTTCGCGGCCTCGGCGACCTTGATCGACGACGCGCGAAAGACGCCGGCCGCGACCACCGATGCGTAGAACTTCGCGACACGCTCCAGCGTCTCCGGCGTGTCGCCCGACACCACCTTGGTGATCCGGGTGAGCGTGTGCTCCTTGTCGCCGGGATTGATGCGCTCGGGCGAGTACCCGACGAAGAAGTCCTGCTTCCACTTCATGCCCGAGTGGCGCTCGATCACCGGGATGCAGATCTCCTCGGTCGCGCCCGGGTAGACGGTCGACTCGAAGGCGATCGTGGCGCCGCGCTTCATGTGCCGGCCGACGAACTCGCTCGCGCCGACCAGCGGCGAGAAGTCGGGCTGGTGCGCGTCGTCCACCGGCGTGGGCACGGCGACCACGATGAAGTCGGCCGCGGCCAGCGCCGCGGGATCGGTCGTCACCTCGAGCCGCTTCGCGGCGGCGAGTGCCTCGCGGCTGACCTCGCCGGTCGGGTCCTCGCCGCGACGGTACGCGTCGACCTTGGCCTGCGAGAGATCGAAGCCGACCGTGCGGAATTTGCGGCCGAACTCGACCGCGAGCGGGAGCCCGACGTAGCCCAGCCCGACGACGGCGACGACCTGGTCGCGGATGGAGGGGTCGACCACGGGATCGACCAGGTTCTTGTTGACGATGTCGTTCATGATGGGAGTGCCGGTTGCCTCGGATGAGAAACGGTCGTGCCGCAGATGCGCGCGCGGCTCAGAGCGTCTTGAGCAGCGCCTCGGCCTCGGCCTTGGACGGCGAGGGGCGTGGGTCGAGGGCGACCACCGACTCGAGCTCGCGCTTCGCCCCGGCCTTGTCGCCGGTCTTCACGAGCGCGCGGGCGAGGTTCACCCGCAGCCGCGGATCGGCCGGCGACAGGTTGGTCGCCATGCGCAGCATCGTCAACCCGCGCTGCGTCTCGCCCTGGGCGATGAGAATCGTCCCGAAGGTGTCGATGATGCTCGGGTTGAGCGGCGCGAGCCGGTACGCGCGCTCGCCGAGCTCTCGCGCCTCGGGCTTGCCCTGCTCGTTGAGGAGCCACGCGAGGTTGTTGAGGACGATCACGTTCTCCGGCTCGAGCGCGAGCACGGCGCGGTAGTAGGCGACCGCGCCGGCGTTGTCCTTCGCCGCCTGCTTCTGCTGGCCGACGAGCGACAGGAAAGCGACGTCCTTCGGGTGGTCCTTGGTCCACCTGTCGGCGAAGGCGTTCGCCTCCGCCGTCTTTCCACCCGCGACGAGCAGGCCGTGGTAGCGCGCCGCGAAGTTGGCGTTCGGCTGCTTGCCCAGCACCTCGCGCATCGCGGCGGCGGCCTCGGGAAACTGTCTCTGGGCGGCGAGGAGCTCGCTTTCGAGCGCCCAGCCCATCGCCTCGTTCGGCCGCTCCTTCTGCAGGCGCTTCGCCTCGGCCATCGCCTCGCCGGGCTTCCCCGCGGCAAGTTGCGTCGCGGCCAGCGCGAGCAGCGCCGGCGGGTAGTCGGGCTGGATCGCGAGCGCCCTGCGCTGCGCCTCGATCGCCGCCGCGTAGTCCTTCTGCGCGACATAGGCTTCCGACACGCGCAGCGACGCATTGGGGTTGCGGGGCTGCAACTCGGTCAGCTTGACGAACGTGTCGCGCGCCTGGCCGTACTCCTGGTTCGCAATCTGCATCGAGCCCAGCATCTCGATCACCTGCGGGTCTTCCGGAAGCGCCGCCGCGGCAGTGCGCGCCGCCTCGAGCGCACCGCGCAGGTCGCCCGCGCGGCGCAGGTGCCCGATCAGGGCGAGTCGTGCGAGCGGCGAGGATGGATTCGCCGCGGTGGCCTTCTCAAGCGAGGACTTGACGTCGGCGGCAGGCGCCCCCGAGAGCGCGAGCAGCTCCGCCAGCGCGATCTGCAGGTACTCGTTGCGCGGCTCAGCGGCGATCATCTTCTCGTAGCGCGCCTTGGCGTCGCCCGGCTTGTTTTCCAGAAGGTCGAGCGCGGCGAGCGACCGCGCGGCCGACAGCCGTCCCGGCTCGGCCGCGAGCGCCTTGCCGAAGCTCGCGCGGGCACCGGCGTAGTCGCGCTTGCCGAGCTGCACGTTGCCGCGCAGCTCGCTCGGCAGCGCGCCGGGCTGCTTCTTCTCGATCGTCGCGACCACTGCGAGCGCCTTGTCGTACTCGCGACGCGCCATGTGCGCCGCGTACAGCGCGAGGTCGGCCTGCGTCGCCGACGGCTCCGCGGCCGAGATCCGCTCCAGGTCGCCCATCGCGCGGGTCACGTCACCCTGCGTGAGCCGGACCTGCGCGAGGCGCACGCGCGCGGCCGACCCCGATTTCTCGAGCTCAGCCGCCTTCTCGAACAGGCGCATCGCGCCCACCGCATTGCCGTTCAGCACCTGCGCCTCCCCGGCAAAGCGCAGCAGCACCGAATCGTCGGGG
>CAYQAF010000321.1:0-3494 GCA_964415375.1 uncultured Alcaligenaceae bacterium | reverse complement strand
TGGAAGGAACAACCTCTGTCAGAGGACGTCCTTGCGGGCGAGCTCGCCGTGTTCCAGCGCGTCGTCGATCGCATCCTCGAGCGCCGCACCGTGGCGATGCCGCCGGTACAGCGCGATGCCGAGGAGCGCGGAGGCGACGAAGAGCGCCGCACCGAGCACGAGTTCGAACACCGGGGCGATGGCGACGCCGCTGCCCGCGAGTGCAAACGCGAGCGTCTGCGGCAGGTAGCCCACGGCTGACCCGGCGAAGAAGGGTGCGGGACGTACGCGCGACACGCCGGCGATGAGGTTGGTCAGGACGTTGCTGCCGACGGGGAGGAGGCGCACGATCATCGTCATCTGGAACGGGTGCAGGCCGACGAACTCGTCGAACTGGCGCACCCGTCCGGCCAGGCGCCGTGCAAGCAGCGACCGCGCGAACCCGCGCGCGTACAGGAAGGTACCGGCGCAGCCAAGTATCGTGGCAACGAGCGCGAGCTCGGTACCGACGATGGCGCCGAACGCATAGCCGCCGAGAAACGCGACGACCTGCCGGGGAAAGCCGAGTGCGGTGGCGAGCGCGCCGACCCCGATGAAAATCGCATAGCCGGCCAGGCCATGCCCGGCGACCTCGGCGTCGATCCACTGCTCGGAGAGCAGGTGGGCGTTCAGCATCCATTGCGCGATCCACCCCAACGCGGCGAGCGACGCGAGGAGTGCGAGGCCGCGCAGCAGGACGTACGGGCGGACCCGGTGACTAGCCATCGACCACGTCCGGGCGACGTGCGCGGCGCATCAGCCAGGCGACACCGAAGAGGTCCACGATGCCGACCCACAGGCGGTTGTTGACGCCGTACTTCGAGCGTCCGCGCGTGCGCGGCCGATGCGAGACGACGATGGACTCGACCCGTCCCCCTTGCCGCTGCACGAGCGCCGGCAGGAAACGGTGCATGTGGTCGAAGTAGGGCAGGCGGAGAAAGGTGTCCCGCGCGAACACCTTCAACCCGCATCCGGTGTCGGGGGTTGCATCGCGCAGTACGCGCGAGCGCACGCCGTTGGCGACCCTTGACGAGAAGCGGCGCAGCCAGGTGTCCTGCCGCGCGGCGCGCCACCCGGCCAGCATGTGCAGGTTCTCCTCGGGTCGCGCGGCGGCGAGGCGATCGAGCAGGCGCGGCAGGTCGGCGGGGTCGTTTTGCCCGTCCCCATCGAGCGTCGCGACCCACGGGTGGCGGGCACTGCGCACGCCGGTCAGGATCGCGGTGCTCTGGCCGCAGCTGCGGGCATGCCGCACGTGGCGCAGCTGCGGTATGCACGCGCGCATGCGCTCGAGTTCGGCGTGCGTGCCGTCGTCGCTGCCATCGTCGACGTAGACGATCTCGAACGCAGGCAACCCCGCAAGCGCGACCGCGATCTCGCGGACCAGCGGCTCGATGCTCTCGGCCTCGTTGCGAACGGGTACGATCACGGAAAGACGGCCGTCGTAGGGATGTGGTGTCAAGACCCGCGCAGCGCCTCGTTGTCGAGGTCGGGTGTCGGATTGATCAAAGGGTCCATGGCCTGGAGCCGGCTGAGGGCGCGAAGGAACACGTCGCGGGGCCGATTGAACATTCTAGGACAGTTAACTTAAGGCCAGCTTAATCGGGCTCAAGCCCCGCGCCTGCGGGCCCCGCCTGGAGCGCTGCGGCGCCAACCTGCGCGACGAAGGCGTCCTGAGTCGGATTCATGCCGGACACCCCGATGGATCCGACGATCTTCCCGTCGCGGATCAACGGAAAGCCGCCATCCACTGCGCAGACCATGGGCAGCGTCACCGCGCGTACGCCCGCGCCGCCCTCTGCAATGCCTTCCTCGAAGGCGCGCGTGCTGCGCCGATACTTCACGGCCGTCTCGGCCTTCTGCTGTGCCACCGTGACGCTTGCCAGATGGGCGTCGTCCATCCTGTGCAGCAGCGCAAGGTGACCGGTGCTGTCGTAGACGGCCACCACGACGGGCCAGCCTCGCTC
This sequence comes from uncultured Alcaligenaceae bacterium, assembly GCA_964415375.1. Taxonomy (GTDB): domain Bacteria; phylum Pseudomonadota; class Gammaproteobacteria; order Burkholderiales; family Casimicrobiaceae; genus VBCG01. Next base: position 1,512 of record CAYQAF010000321.1, on the reverse strand, counting down.
GCGGGCGGCCGACTCGGCCGCACTGGCGATCCGTTTGGCGTCGTCGAGGGACAGTGGCGTGCCGTAAGGTGGAGCGGGAGGCTGATCGACGTAGGGGAGGTTGGTCATGGTGGGTATGGGACTCGGCGGTCGTGACCCTACAGTATGTCGCAGTGCCTTGCGTCGGGGCGATCGGTCACTGCACGTGGATCACGGTGCTCGCGCGCGCAGTGCGCCGCGGCAGTGCTCGACGATTCGCTCCACCAGAAGCGGCTGCACGCCCGGCGGCAGGTCGTGCCCCATGCCGCGGATGATCTCGAGACGGGCACCCGGGATGTGCAGGGCCGTGTCGCGCCCCGCCGCCACGGGCAGCAGGGGGTCGTCGCTGCCGTGCACCACCAGCGTCGGCGCGACGATGCGCGCAAGGAGCGGCCGACGGTCTCCCGACGCGAGTATCGCCAACAGCTGGCGCGCGGTGCCCGCGGGGTGGATGCCACGGCTCACGATGCGCCTCAAGTTGTGCCGAAGCAGTTCCCCATCCACGGCGAAGCCGGGGCTGCCGATCACGCCGAACACGCGGACGTAGTGCTCGACCAGGGCCTCGACGTCGCTTGTGCTGGTGGGCCGCGCGAGGATCGCGCGCAGCGCGCGCGGCCGGCCCAGGGCGACACGCGGGCTCGGGTTGCCGGTCGACGACATGATCGACGTGAGGCTCGCGACGCGCTGCGGATACAGTGCCGCGATGTTCTGCGCGATCATCCCGCCCATCGACGCACCGACCAGGTGGGCGCGCTCGATGCCGAGCACGTCGAGCAGGCCGACGCTGTCAGCGGCCATGTCGTCCAGCGTGTACGGTGCGGCGACCCTGCGCCGCAGCAGCGCGCGTGCGATGGCGACGCGCAGGTCGGGGATGCGCCCGCCGCCCACCTTGCCCGAGTGGCCACAGTCGCGATTGTCGAACCGGATCACCCGGAAGCCGGCGGCGACGAGGCCGTCGACGAGAGGATCGGGCCACGCGACGCCCGGCATGCCCAGGCCCATGATGAGCAGGATCGACGGCGCGTTGGCGTGGCCGAAGCTCTCGTAGTCGAGCTCGAGCCCGCCAACCGCTGCAAGCGTCATGGCGTACTCCCGGCATGCCCGCGCAGCGCCTGCAGCTCGGCGAACGCCTCGCGCATCGCGCGGGCGAATCCGTCGGTGTCCCGCAGCACGTCGCGCGCGGCGACGATGCCGAATTCGAGCGAGCCCGCGTAGCTCTGCGCGGTGACGTTGACCCCGAGGCCGTGCTCGACGATGGACAGCGGCCACCAGGTCAGCAATCGTGCGCCTGCAAGGTAGAGCGGCGTCGCCGGGCCGGGGAAGTTCGAGATCACCAGGTTCGCGAGCGGAGGGATCCGATCCGCGAGCCGGGCGCGGCCATACAGCGCGGCGGCAGCGCCGAACAGCCAGGGCATCCCGAGCGTCGGAAAGTCAGTGGGGATGATCGAGCGCAGTTCCCGGGTAAGCGACTTGGTCCTGCCCGAGCCGGCCTGG
>CAYQAF010000320.1:0-3501 GCA_964415375.1 uncultured Alcaligenaceae bacterium | reverse complement strand
TGAGCCCGAAGGGCCGCCCCGAGGGCGAATCCGCCCCGCAGCGCGTCAGCGCGGAGGGTCGTCCAGTGAGCTTCGCGGACTCGCGGCCGTGACCTACGCCCTCGCGCAGCAGCCTCCGGAGCCGGGTCCGCTCGCGGGCATCGGCGTCCTCGTCACGCGGCCGGCGCGGCAGGCCGGGGCGCTCGCGCAGAAGCTCGCCGCACTCGGGGCGACGCCGATCGTGTTCCCGGCGATCGTGATCCTGCCGCCCGTCGACCGCGCCTTGCTCGACCTCGCGCACGCGCGGCTCACGAGCTACGACCTCGCGTTCTTCGTATCGGCCAATGCCGTCGAATATGGCGCGCCGCAAGCGACGTCCTGGCCGGCGCCGCTGGTCGCGTTCGCGCCCGGGCCCGGCACGGCCGAGGCGCTCGCGGCAGTCGGCGTGCACGACGTGCGCATTCCCGCCACAACCTTCGACAGCGAGGGCCTGCTCGCATTGCCCGAGCTCGCGGACGTGCGCGGCAAGCGCGTGGTGATCTTCCACGGCGAGGGCGGACGTGAGACCCTCGCCGCGGCACTCGTTACCCGCGGTGCGCACGTCGACCACGTCGTCTGCTATCGGCGCACGGCGCCTGCCTCCGGTGCCGCGGGGCTGCTGGACGCGCTGCGCGACGGGCGCGTGCACGCGCTGACCGTGACGTCGAGCGAGGGCGTCGACAATCTGTGCGACGCTGCGGGCAGCGAAGGGCGGGCGCTGTTGACGCGCGTTCCGGTGTTCGCGCCGCACCCCCGCATTGCCGCACGCGCGCGGTCGCACGGATTCCATGTGATCGAAACCGGTGCGGGCGATGCGGGATTGATCGCGGGTCTCCTCGCGTGGGCGCCGCGGCGCGACCCGCGAGCCACCGAGGCGCAAACTGCTGCAACCAACCGAGAGGATCCCCGATGAGCGCCGACATCATCGTCACCGCGTCGCTGCCCGACTTTCTGTCCGGGCCGCTCGACCGCGACTACCACTGCCACGACTACGTCCACGCCAGCGACAAGTCCGGCCTGCTCGCCGCGGGCGGCGCGCGCATCCGCGGGCTGGTGCAGGGCGGCGGGACGGTGACGCCGACGTCGCTGCTGGACGCTTTGCCGAAGCTCGAGATCATCTCCGTGTTCGGCGTGGGCTATGACGGCGTGCCGATCGACTACTGCCGGGGGCGCGGCATCAAGGTGACGAACACGCCGGACGTGCTGACCGACGACGTCGCCGACGTCGCGACGGGGCTCGTGCTGATGAGTGGCCGCGGCTTCGCCAAGGCCGACCGGTTCGTGCGCGCCGGCCAGTGGACGCAGCGCGGCTTCGAGCTCACCACGAAGCTCGCGGGCCGCACCGCCGGCATCCTCGGGCTCGGCCGCATCGGCAAGGCGATCGCGAAACGCCTCGAGGCGATCGGCATGCGCATCGCCTACACGGGACGTGCCGCGCAGCCGGGCATTCCCTATCGGTTCCTGCCTGACCTCCCGGCGCTCGCGCGCGAGTCGGACTTCCTGATCGTCGCGTGCCCCGGCGGCGCGGCGACCCGCCACATCGTCAACGCGGAAGTGCTCGCAGCACTAGGCGCGAAGGGCACGCTCGTCAACATCGCACGCGGCTCGATCGTCGACGAGCCGGCGCTCGTCGCCGCGCTTCGGTCGGGCACGATCAAGGGCGCGGCTCTCGACGTGTTCGCCGACGAGCCGAACGTGCCGCCGGAGCTCTTCGCGATGGACCACGTCGTGCTGCTGCCGCACGTCGGCAGCGCAACGCGCGAGACGCGGCAGGCGATGGGCGACCTCTGCAAGGCGAATCTCGACGCCTGGTTCAGCGAGCGCCGCACGCTGACGCTGATCCCCGAGCTTGCGTGAGCCGGCGGCCAGGGCCCGGCACGCGTGCGCCGGTCAGCCTTCGTCCGGCGCCGGCGCGGGGGGCAGTTCCGTGCGCTTGCCCGGCCACAGCACGGCGAGCAGCGCGGCGATCACGAGCGCGAGCGCGATCCACTCCGGTGCGCCGGGGCGCTCGCCGAGCACGAGCATGCCGGCGAACACGCCGACCACGGGCACGGGCAGCGAGGCCATCGACGACACCGCAACCGGCAGCGTGCGCGCCAGCGTGAACCACGCCCAGTGCGCGAGCGTGCCGGCCATGGCGATGTTGTAGGCGAGCGCGAACCAGGCCGTCGGCGACAGCCCGTCGAGCGCCTGGCGCCAGGCCGGATCGAAGGGTGGTGCCGCAAGCGCGATGGGCACCCATCCGGCGATCATCATCCAGCCGGTCAGCGTGTCCTGCGGGATCTTCGGCTGGAACTTGCGCAGCAGTACCGTGCCGCACGCCCAGACCACGGCGGCGCCGAGGATCATCAGCGCGGCGAACGGCCGCCGCTCGATCGCGCGGAAGTCGTCACCCAGGAGCACGAGCATCCCGGCCATTCCCAGCGCGAGGCCGACGAGCTTGCGCCGGCCCAACGGCTCGTGCAGCACCGCGAGCGACACGAGCGTTGCCCACACGGGCATCGTGTAGGCGATGATCGCGCTGCGTCCGGCTTCCATCTCGCGCACGCCGAACAGCACGAGCCCGTTCCAGCCGGTGATGTTGACGAGTGCGAGCAGTCCGACCATCGGCCACATCGCGCGCGGGATGCGCACCGACTCGCCGGAGGCCTTCGCGATCGCGAGGAGCCCGAGCCCCGCGAACGGCAGCGTCAGCGCGCGGAACGTGAGCGGCGCGAGCTCGGCGACGCCGAGCTTCAGGATCGGCCAGTTCGCTCCCCAGACCAGCGCCAGGATGGCGACGGGGACGAGCGAGCGGCCGATGCTACGGTCGCTCACCGTATTTGCTCAGGTGCAGTTCGCGGGCCTGCGTGACCCAGTCGTCGCGCCGGACGCGGCCGTGGAACTCGGGGAGGCGCGCGTCGAAGTGGTCGATGTCGCGCTCGGTCCATCGCGCGATCTGGCGGTACGTGCCAACGCCAAGCTGCTGCAACATGCGCTCGAGCACGGGCCCGACGCCGACGATGAGCCGCAGGTCGTCGGGGGCGCCCGGGCCCGCAAGGAGCGGCGGCGGTGCGTTGTTCTCGATGTCGACGACGATCTGCCGGTAGCGCGCGACGTCGGCGCGCGCGTCGGCAACCGCCGCGAGCAGCGCGCGCCGATCCTCGGCGAAGTCACGCAGCTGCACCAGCTCCGCATCCCGCGACCCGAGGTCCGGCGCGTCGGCGCCAGTTTGTACCGGCATCGTGCGCTCCGGCGTCTCCGCGGCGCTGCCTCGCGCTGCAGCCGGGGGCGCTTCCGCACTCGGTGCGGCAACCGGAACCGGCGGCTCCGCGGGCAGCGCGGGCGGGGTCGACGAGGGGAATGCAGGCGCGGACGTTCGCGCCTCGCGTCGCCCCTTCATGACGCCCGCGCGATACGCGAGGTAGGCACCGACCGCGAGCGCGATCAGTGCGAGCAGCGTGAGTCCGTTCACGATCGGGCCGGTGGGGCAGAAGCGTCGGC
>CAYQAF010000319.1:0-3503 GCA_964415375.1 uncultured Alcaligenaceae bacterium | reverse complement strand
AGAAATACATCCGCAGCGGTGCCGTCGAAATCTCGTAGACCACGTCGCCGCAGAGACAGCTGCCTTGCGTGACGCCCGGGGCCACTGCGATGGATTCGCGCGGCGTCGACGGCATGCCGAACTCGGGTGGATATTCCTCGTACTGCGGCAGCGCGTCGGTAATCGTGTCCCAGGCGGCCTTCGACGCCACGAACATGTGCTTGGTCGGCCGGATGCCCGGGTCGTCCACGAGATTGCCAGCCGGCGCGATTGCGAGGCCGATTGCTTCATCGAGCAGCGGTGCGATCGAGCCGCAGATGCTGCAGAACTCGCGGTGCCCTTTCTCGGACGACTTGTAGCTCGCGAGCGTCGAGGTGTCGCCGACCCAGCGGAAGCCGCTCAATGGCGCCACCGCCCAGGTCGCAAACGGCGCGCCGTGGTGCTTGCGGCACATCGAGCAATGGCAGTGCACCATGTCGACGAACGGTCCGTCGATCTCGTAACGGAGGGCCCCGCACAGGCAGCGACCGTCGGTCATGGCTGTCTCCCGGCCGCGATGGCGGCGCGCGAGGGCATACGTTATGCCCCCGCGCGCGGTTTCGCCACGGTCAGTCGAGCGACGCGCCGACCTTGAGCCACAGCGTGCGGCCGGGCTCGTTGACGCGAGTCGTCTGCTCGAAGCCGGCCACCATCGCGCCGCCGCGGCTCAGGTGCTCCGCGTACAGCTTGTCGAACAGGTTGTCGACGCCGGCCGTGACCAGCACGCCCGCCGCCGGACGCCAGCCGGCATTCAGCGACAGCACGCCGAAGCCGCCCGTGCGGCCGAGATCCTGGCCGACGATGTTGCCCTGGTTCAGCGCATAGCGATCCTGCTCGGTCACGATGCGCCACAGCGCCCCCGCAGACCAGCGCGCGCCGGTGTAATTGAGCCCGGTGCGCAGCTCGAGCGGCGGCATCTGCGCCAGCGGCCGGTCGTCGGTGCGATTCTCGCCGCGCGTATACGCCAGTGATCCCGTGGCGCTCCAGCGCGGCGCAAGCGCGACCGTGGCGTCGGCCTCGCCACCCCAGGTGCGCGCGTCGACGTTGCGGGTCACGGTGACCCGGCGCGGCGCCTTCAGGTAGCCGGTCTCGATCAGGATGTAGTCGTCGACGTCGCTGTAGAACGCGGCCAGCGACGCGGCGATGCGTTCGCTGGACCACACGACGCCGGTGTCGAACTGCGTCGTTTTTTCGGGCGCCGTGCGAAAGGCGCTCAGGCTGTCGATGCTCTCCTTGCCGGCCGAGACCAGCTCCCAGTAATCGGGGAAGCGCTGCACATGGCCCAGGCCTGCGTAGATCGTCGCGGGCTGTCCGGCGAGGTCGCGCTCGAGGCGCGCGAAGCCGCTGGTCAGCGTCGTCTCGCGCTCGGCGCCAGCCGTCGGGTTCGGAACGACCGTCATGCCGGACCGCAACGTCTCGCGTTCATCCCGGGCATCCCACAAGTCGGCGCGCAGCCCGGCGATGGCGCGCGCGCGTTCGCCGATCGGCTGGTTCAATTCGCCGAAGAAACCGACGCTGCGGAACCACGCGTCGTCGACGCGCGCCATCTGCTGGTAGGGAAGCATGTCCTGGTTCATCGTCGCGCGCAGCGAGTGCTCGTTCTGTTGCAGGTCGGCCCCCACCGTTGCGGTCGCCGCGCGCGCCAGCGCGAGGTCGAGCGCCAGGCGGCCGCCCGTGGTGCGTCGGTCCGGGTTCTGGACTGCCTTGCCCGGCATCGTGGCCGTCGGCGTGAAGTCGCGCAGGCTGTAGTTGTCCATCACGTGGTCGACGTAGTTGTAGTAGCCACGTGCTTCGACCCGGGTCACGCGCTCGGTCAGGGCCTCGCGCTCGAAGCTGAAACCGACGTTCTCGCGATCGAACATGACGCCGTCCATGCCGCGGTCAGCGTAAGCCGCTTCGCCGTCGCTGCGCACGCCGGTGAGTTCGGCTTGCGTGTGCTCGTCCGGCGTCCAGCCGAGCGCCGCGTTGGCGCTCCAGCGTTCGTACTCCGAATGCACGGTCTCACCGGCGCCATCGTCGTAGTCGTCCGATGCCGCGCGTGTCGCCGTCAACTGCCCGTACACCTGTGGCGTACCTGCGCGCAGGTCGCCGACGAGGTCGTTGCGGCCGAAGCTCGCGCCGAGCGCGCTCGCGCGTGCTGCGTAGCCCGTTTGCTCGAAACGCTGCATGTCGCGCTCGAACGAAACGGCGGCGGCCGAATTGCCGGGCCCGTGCAGCACCGTCTGCGGCCCCTTGACGACGACGATTCGGTCGTAAGCCTCCGGAAAGACATAGGCGGTGGGCGGGTCCATGCGCATGCCGCAACCGCCGAGCACCTGCTCGCCGTCGAGCAGGATGTTGACGCGCGAGGCGGCCATGCCGCGGAAGACGGGATCGCCGTCCGTGCCGCCCTTGCGGATCACCGAGAAGCCGGGAATCGTCTTGAGGTAGTCGGCACCGTCGTGTGCCGGCAGCGGTTGCCGCGGCGCCTGTGGATCGGTCACGACCAGCAGCGGCGCGTGCATTCGCGCGGCGGTGACGACGATTTCATCCAGTGGATCGGCGGCGCGAACTGCGGCGGCGTGCGCCGCCAGAGCGGATGCGCAGGTGAAGACGGCCGCCCGGCGGGCGCCGCGAGAAATCTTCATTGGGGCACTCTCCTGAAATTCGTGGGTCCAGCTCGAAACGGGCTAGACCAGCGACGGAGGTGCTCGGGGCGATTGCGGGCGGTGGTGGTGGCGAACGGGCGCCGCGGTCACTGCGCGCGGCGTTTGCAGCTGCTCGAGCCGCGCGATGAAGTCCTGGACCGCGAAGTCGGCGGCAGGCGGCGCAATCGTGGCGGCGGCTGCGAAGACGCAGGGGGCAGCGTGCCCGGCCTGCGGGTCGTCGGGTGCTTCGTCGCCGTCCTGTGTCAGTCGCACGATCACGGACGACTTGCCGTCGCCGTGACACATCTGCATCGTCAGTTCGGCGCCGTCGCCGAACGCCGGCATGAACCCTTCCGGCACCAGCAACCGGAACGCGAGGGCCGGCAGCAGGAGCAGGATCACCCACTCCCGGGTCACGCGCGCGCGGAGCCGTCCGAGCTTCATCGTTCGAGTCTAATGGATCGGCCGCTCGCCGCGCGACTCGCAGGCCTCGGCGACTTTCTGGCGCAGGATCTCGCCCAGGCGCCGTGCGCCGGGCCCCGCCGTATCGTGGTCCGCGAAGACCAGGTACAGCGTGACGTAGCGTTCGCGGCCTTCGGCGAGCGGCAGCGGCACGAGCGCCCCGGAGTCGAGTTCCTCGCGGATGTTCTCCCGCGGGAACCACGCATAGCCGAGTCCCATCCGGGCCGCGCGGATCGACGTCGCCTTGTGCGACATCGTCCAGCGCTTCTCGTTGAGCCAGCCGCCGCTGCGGCTGCGCTGCGCGCCCGAGTCCCGGACGACCAGGTGACGGTGGTGGCGCAGGTCGTCGAGCGTCAGCATGCGCCCGAGCTGGTGCAGCGGGTGCTGCGGCGCCGC
>CAYQAF010000318.1:0-3519 GCA_964415375.1 uncultured Alcaligenaceae bacterium | reverse complement strand
TTCCGCGCGAGGCGCTCCTCGCGCTCGCCGCGCGGCTGCGGACCCATCGCGCGCCCTCATGAGCACGGCCACGCAGGACTGGACGTCGCGGGCCGAGCGCAGCAACACCCTTGCGCTGCGCGTCATGGTGTGGGTGGCGCTGCACCTCGGGCGCACGCCGGCGCGGGCGCTGCTGCTGCCAATCTGCCTCTACTTCCTCTGCTTCTCCGTGGCGCCCCGGCGCGCGTCGCGCGAATGGCTCACCCGCGTGCTGGGCCGCCCACCCCGCTGGCGGGAGCAGTTCCGCCATTACCACGCGTTCGCCTCAACGATTCTCGACCGCGTGTTCCTGCTGAACGACCGCTTCGATCTGTTCGATCTGCGCCTCGTCGGCACGGAGACGATGCGCGAGGCTCATGCCGGCGGCGTCGGGTGTTTCCTGCTCGGCGCGCACTTCGGCAGCTTCGAAGTGACGCGGGCCGTCGGACGGATGCAGCCGGGACTCGAAGTGAGCCTGCTCATGTACGAGGCCAACGCGCAACGCATCGGCGCGACGATCCGCGCCATCAACCCGGCCCTGGGCACGAAGATCATCCCGCTCGGCTCGATGCACTCCATGCTGCGCGTACGCGAGAGCCTGGATGCCGGTGAATTCGTCGGCATGCTCGCCGATCGGCGCCTGGGGGAAGAAGAGAGCGTGACCGTCCCGTTCCTGGGTACGCCCACGCGATTTCCCGCCGGACCGTTCCGTCTCGCGGCGCTGCTGCGCCGCCCCATCGTACTCATGTTCGGCATCTATCTCGGCGGCAATCGCTACGAAGTCCACTACGAGCCGTTGCCGCTCGATGGCTCGGATATCCAACGACTCGCCGCGCGCTATGCCGAGCGGCTCGAGTATCATGCGCGGCGCGCGCCCTACAACTGGTTTAACTTTTATGACTTCTGGAAGTAGGCGCCGTTTCCTGTCCGGTACGGTCGCGACCCTGCTCGGCTCGACGCTGGGTATCGGCGCCCTACTGAGCCTGTTGTACGCTGCGGCGCTGGCGCCGTGCGCAGTCCGGGCCTGATGGAAACGATCGCCGATGTCCAGGGCGATCCGCGCGAGCGCGTGCTGCTCGTGCTGCTGCCGCCTGCCTACGGCTCGGCGCGGGACTTCGTCGACCACGGCTTCGTCTCGGCGATTCGCAGCCGCGGGCTGCCTGTGGATGTGATCGCCGCGGGGGCCATCGCGGACCACTACCTGGACGAAACCGTGGTCGCGCGGCTGCACGCCGACGTGATCGCACCGGCCCGAGCGAAAGGCTACCGGCGCCTGTGGCTCGCCGGCATCTCGATCGGCGGCTTCGGCAGCCTGCTCACGATGCAATCGCACGCCGCCGACATCGAAGGTCTCCTGCTGCTTGCACCCTATCTCGGTTCGCGGCCCGCGGTGAACGAGGTGATCCGGGCCGGCGGTTTCGCGCAGTGGCAGCCGCAGCCCGCCGCGGCGGACGACCACGAACGGCTGTTGCTAGCCTGGTTGCGCGGTGTACTTGCCGTGCCCGCCGAGAGCACACCGATCTACGTGGGCTACGGCGAGCAGGACCGCTTCGCGCCGGCGATCGAAGTGCTGACGAAGGCTTTGCCTGCGCACCGCGTGGCGCGGCTGGCAGGTGAGCACGACTGGCCGACATGGATCGCGCTGTGGCATGCGCTGCTCGATCGTGATCCGTTCGTCGCAAGGCCTCTCTGCTAACATCCAGGACATCGCCTTCCATGGTTCGATCGCTGTGCAACCCCTAGCGCTCACCGCCAGTTCGCTCGTCACGTGCCTCGGTGCCGGACGTGAGGCGAATGCAACCGCGTTGCGAACCGGGCGCACAGGGCTTGCGCCCTGCGCCTTCGAAACGGTGACGCTCGACACCTGTGTCGGCGAAGTCCGCGGCGTCGACGACGTGCGCGTACCAGACGGGCTGCGCAATTTCGACTGCCGCAACAATCGCATGGCGCAACTGGGCCTGGAAACCGATGGTTTTTCCAACGCGGTGATCGCAGTGCGTGACCGCTATGGGCCGGAGCGCATCGGCGTTTTTCTCGGCACCAGCACCTCGGGCATCCTCGAGACCGAGCTCGCCTATCGCAAGCGTGACGCCGAAGGCCGGCTGCCGCCTGATTTCCACTACCGCGAGACGCACAATACCTTTTCGTTGGCCGACTACGTCAGGCACGCATTCGAGCTCTCAGGCCCCGCGGTCGTCGTGTCAGCCGCCTGCGCTTCCAGCGCGAAAGTGTTCGGCAGCGCGGCCCGCGCCATCGCTGTCGGGCTGTGCGACGCTGCGCTCGTGGGCGGCGTGGACTCTCTTTGCCTCACCGCCCTGTATGGCTTCCACTCGCTGGGTCTGCTGTCGCCGCACCCGTGCCGTCCCTTCGATGCCGCGCGCGACGGCATCTCGATCTCGGAGGGTGCGGGGTTCGTGCTGCTAGAGAAGCCACAACACTCCGCATCCTCGGCACGCGTGCACCTGCTGGGCGTGGGCGAGAGCAGCGACGCCCATCACATGTCGACACCCCACCCGGAAGGTGCCGGCGCCCGCATGGCGATGCAGCGGGCGCTGGCCGCGGCGGGCATCACAGCCGAACGCGTCGACTACATCAACCTGCACGGGACGGCGAGCCGTTCGAACGACAGCAGCGAAGACACCGCGGTGATGGCAGTGTTCGGGGATGCCACGCCGTGCAGTTCGACGAAGGGGCTCACCGGCCACGCGCTGGGCGCCGCCGGCGCGATCGAGGCGATCATCACGGCAATCGCGCTCGAGGACGGTTTCCTGCCCGCCGGCGCCAACACGCAGGCGCGCGACCCGGCGCTTCACTCCGACTATCTCGTGGAACCGCGCGCGGGTGCGCCGCGCATCGCGATGAGCAATTCGTTCGGCTTCGGTGGAGCGAACTGCGCGTTGTTGCTCGGACTCGCCGCCTGATGCGCGCGTGGCTCGAAGGCATCGGCGTGATCGGCCCCGGCCTGAAGGGCTGGCATGCCAGCCGGTCCGTGCTCGCCGGCACACAGCCCTATCGCGCCGAACCGGCGGAAGTTGCACCCAGCGACTGGCTGCCACCGGCGGAGCGACGCCGCACCGGCGGCAGCGTGCGCCTCGCCCTCGCGGTGGGTCGCGAGGCCTGCGAGCACGCGGGACGTGCACCAAGCTCGCTCGCCTCCGTTTTCACCTCGTCGGGGGGTGACGGGGACAACCTCCACGTCATCTGCGAAACGCTCGCCTCCGACCAGCGGGACGTGTCGCCGACGCGTTTCCACAATTCGGTGCACAACGCACCGGCGGGCTACTGGGGCGTAGCAACTGGCGCGATGCAGAGTTCCACGTCCCTATGTGCCTACGACTGGAGCTTCGCCGCAGGACTAATCGAGGCCCTGGCGTGGGTCGCCGTGGAACGGCAACCGGTGGTGCTCGTGGCGTACGACACGCCCTATCCGGAGCCGCTGCGGTCTGTGCGGCCGATCAGTGCCGTCTTTGGCGCTGCCTTCGTGCTTGCTCCCGAGCGAAC
>CAYQAF010000317.1:0-3523 GCA_964415375.1 uncultured Alcaligenaceae bacterium | reverse complement strand
CTCGCGCTGGATCTGCTCGGTGGCCCGGGCGTAGACCGCGTTGCCCGAGGCGCCGCCCACCGAATCGAGGGCCTCGACCAGCGGCACGCCGGCGGCGAACATCGTGGAGAGCGTGCGCGTCCAGCGGGCGATCGTGGCCTTCTTCAGGATCTCGCCGATCACCGGCGCGCGCAGGATCAGCCGGTCGAAGCCGAAGCGGAATGCCGCCGAGCGCCGGAACAGCGTCGTGAACGCAGTGATCGTGCCGGCGATGATGAGGAACATCAGCCACCAGTACTTGACGAAGAAGTCGGAGATGGCCATCACGATCAGCGTCGGCGCCGGCAGGTCGGCGCCGAAGCTCGTGAACACCTCCTTGAACGCGGGCACGACGAACACCATGATCACCCAGACGACGACGACCGCGACGACGATCACGGACATCGGGTAGAACATCGCCGACTTGATCTTGCTCTTGAGGGCGAGGATCTTTTCCTGGTAGGTCGCGAGACGGTCGAGGATCGCGTCGATCGTGCCGGAGGCCTCGCCGGCGGCGACCAGGTTGCAGTACAGGTTGTCGAAGTGCGCCGGGTGGGCGCGGAACGCCTGCGACATCGATGAGCCCGTCTCGATGCGCTGCTTGATGTCCATCATCAACCGCGAGAAGCGGGCGTTGCCGTGCCCGCGGGCGACGATGTCGAACGACTGCAGCAGCGGCACGCCCGACTTCAGCATCGTGGCGAGCTGGCGCGTGAAGAACGTGATGTCCTTCTCGGTAATCTTCTTGCCGCCGCGGAACGTCTGCCGCTTGAGCTTGGTGATCTTGATGCCCTGGCGCCGCAGGTTGGTCCGCACCACCGTCTCGGACGCGGCCTTGGTCTCGCCGCGGACCTGCCGGTTGTTGCGGTCGGTACCCTCCCAGACGAACGTGTACTCCTTGACCGAGCGGTCGCGTCGCGTTGCTTCCTTGCGCTGGGCGTCCCTGCGCGCGGCGGTGGTCGTTGCGGTAGCCATGTGCTTTCCCCGTTCCGAGGCCTTGCGAGTTGCTATTCGTTGGTCACGGCCTCGATCTCCTCGAGCGAGGTGATCCCGGCCTTGACCTTGAGAAGACCCGACTGGCGGAGGTCGCGGATGCCCTCGCGCCGCGCCTGGTCGGCGATGTCGATCGCGGAGCCGTTGCGCATGATCAGCTGGCGCATCTCGTCGGTGATCGGCAGCACCTGGTAGATGCCGACGCGGCCCTTGTACCCCGAGTCCTTGCAGTGGTCGCAGCCGACCGGGCCGTACGGCTGCCAGCTGCCGTCGAGATCCTCCTCGGCGAAGCCGGCCTGAAGCAGGGCCTCGGGCGGGATGTCCTCGGGCTGCTTGCACTGCGTGCAGAGCTTCCGTCCCAGGCGCTGCGCGGTGATCAGGATCACCGACGAGGCGATGTTGAACGGCGCGACCCCCATGTTCTGCATGCGCACGAGCGTGCTCGGGGCGTCGTTGGTGTGCAGGGTGGAGAGCACGAGGTGGCCGGTCTGCGCCGCCTTGATCGCGATGTCGGCGGTCTCGAGGTCGCGGATTTCGCCGACCATCACGATGTCCGGGTCCTGGCGCAGGAAGGCGCGAAGCGCGGTGGCGAAGGTGAGCCCCGCCTTGTCGTTGACGTTGACCTGGTTCACGCCGGGCAGCTGGATTTCCGCCGGGTCCTCGGCGGTCGAGATGTTGATCCCCGGCTGGTTCAGGATGTTGAGGCAGGTGTAGAGCGAGACGGTCTTGCCGGAACCCGTCGGGCCGGTGACGAGCACCATGCCGTAGGGGCGCCCGATCGCGTCGAGCAGGTGCTTCTGCTGGTCGGGCTCGTAGCCCAGCGCCTCGATGCCGAGCTTCACGCCCGACGAGTCGAGGATGCGCATCACGATCTTCTCGCCGTAGAGCGTGGGCAGCGTCGAGACGCGGAAGTCGATCGCCTTGTTCTTGGTCAGCATGAGCTTCATGCGACCGTCCTGGGGCACGCGCTTCTCGGCAATGTCGAGGCGCGAGATCACCTTGATGCGCGAGGCGACCTTGTCCTTGATCGCGAGCGGTGGCTGGGCGACCTCGGCGAGGATCCCGTCGACGCGGTAGCGGATGCGGTAGTAGCGCTCGTAGGGCTCGAAGTGGATGTCCGAGGCGCCGGCGCTGATCGCGTCGAGCAGGATCTTCTGGATGTACTTGACGACCGGGGCGTCTTCGACGTCCGAGTCTTCCTCGGCCGAGGCACCCGCACCGACTTCCTTGAGGTCGACCTCCATGTCCCCGAGGTCGGCCATGTCCTTGAGGTTGACCCCGGACGCGTCGACGAGCTTCCCGATCGCGGCGCCGAGCTTGTCGTCCTCGACGACCAGCGGATCGGCGACGAGGTTGGTCTTGAACCGGACCTCGTCCAGCGCCTGCAGGTTGGCCGGATCGGACACGGCGACAAACAGGCGATTGCCACGCTTCGCGAGCGGCAACACCCGCCGCGAGGCGGCCATCTTCGGGTCGAAGAACTCCTTCTGGATCTGGTCCAGGTCGTACGACGAGAGGTCGAACAGCGGCACGCCGAACGCGCGCGATGCGAACAGCGCGAGCTGCGCCGCGCTCATCCGCTTGTTCTGCAGGAACTGCTCCGCAAAGGTGATGCCCGAGGCGGCCGCCTGGGTCTGCATCGCGTCCGCGTCGGGCTCCGACACGAGACCCTGTTGCGCGAGGGCGCGTGCGAGACCACTCAGGTTGCGCGTGGCGGCGTGGGTGGCCATGGATCGGAAAGGAGTCGGTGCCGAGCGGTCACGCAGGGACGTTTTTGGGCCCGAGAATCAAGCAATTATCATGCCTGTAGGCCCCGTTGCTATTCCATTCGCATAAAACTTCTGATTATGATGATGCCCGCTCACCCTGGGTTTGTAAAGGCGAGGCCGGCCGCCCGACGGGCGGCGGCAGGCGCACCACGCGCACTGCGCGGTCCTGGGTCTGGACGACTTCCATCCGGTGCCCGGCGAGCTCGACCGACAGCCCCGTCTCGGGGATCGCGCCAAGTGCCTCGACGATGAGGCCGTTCAGCGTCTTCGGTCCGTCAAGGGGAAAGTGGGTGCCGAGTTGTCGGTTGAGCGCCCGAAGCGGCGCCATGCCGTCGACGAGCACCGAGCCGTCGGCCTCGCGCTTGTAGCTCTCGGCGCCGCCGGGGGCGGTGGTGGTGAACTCGCCGATGATCTCCTCGATGATGTCCTCGATCGTCACCAGCCCCTTCAACTCGCCGTACTCGTCGACGACGAGGCCGAGCCGCTGACGGTCGGCCTGGAACTGGGTGAGCTGGGTGAGGAGCGGGGTGCCCGCAGGCACGAAATACGGCGGACGCAGCAGGGGCTTCAGGTGCGCGGCGTCGACCTCGCCGGCCTGCGCGAGTGGGACGATCTGCTTGATGTGGACGATGCCGACGATTTGGTCCAGGCTGTCTTCGTATACCGGGAATTTGGTGTACGTGGATTCGCTTACCAGGCGGATGATCTCCTCCAGCGGAGTGTCGGCCTCGACGGCGATCATC
>CAYQAF010000316.1:0-3524 GCA_964415375.1 uncultured Alcaligenaceae bacterium | reverse complement strand
CGGTATGGTCCTTGCGCGGGGGCTTCAGCAGGTAGGCGGCCATCATCGGCGTCAGCATCCGCGCGACCACCAGCGAGAAGAACACGGCGATCGCCGCGGTCCAGCCGAACTGCACGAAGAACTTACCGGCCACGCCGCTCATGAACGCGGTCGGCAGGAACACCGCGATCAGCGTGAACGAGGTCGCGATCACCGCAAGGCCGATCTCATCAGCCGCCTCCATCGCCGCCTGGTAGGGGGTCTTGCCCATGCGCAGGTGGCGCATGATGTTCTCGATCTCGACGATCGCGTCGTCGACGAGGATGCCGACGACGAGCGAGAGCGAGAGCAGCGTGACGACGTTGAGGGAGAAGCCCATCACGTACATCACGGCGAACGCCGGCAGGATCGACAGCGGCAGTGCCGTCGCCGAGACCAGCGTCGCGCGCCAGTCGCGCAGGAACAACCAGACGACGAACACGGCGAGGATCGCACCCTCGATGAGCAGCCACATCGAACCCGTGTAGTTCTCCTCGACCGGGTCGACGAAGTTGAACGACTCGACGATCGAGATGTCGGGGTGCTCGGCCTTGAGCTTCTCGAGTTCTGCGCGCACCCCGTTGGCGACCTCGAGCTCGCCCGCGCCCCGGCTACGAGTGATCTCGAAGCCGACCACCGGCTTGCCGTCGAGGAGTGCCGCCGAGCGCTGCTCCGCCACGGTATCGGTGACGGACGCGAGCTGCTCGAGGCGCACGCGCCGGCCGTCGGTGAGCACGATGTCCATGCGCGCAAGTTCGGCGGCGGACTGGACGGTGCCGATCGTGCGTACCGACTGCTCGACACCGCCGACGTCGGCGCGTCCGCCCGAGGCCTCCTGCTGCGTCTGGCGCAATTGACGCGAGATGTCCGCGGCGGTGGCTCCGAGCGAGAGCATGCGCATTGCATCGAGCTCGACGCGCACCTCGCGGTCGACGCCGCCGACGCGGGCGACGGCACCCACGCCGCGTACGCTCAACAGTCGCTTCGCGACCGTGTTGTCGACGAACCACGACAGCGCCTCGTCGTCCATCCGGGTCGAGGCGACCGTATAGGTGAGGATCGGCGAGCCCGAGAGATTGACCTTGCTCACCACGGGGTCGCGCAAGTCTCCCGGGAGTGACGAGCGGACGCGCGACACCGCGTCGCGCACGCCATCCACTGCCTCCTGCGTCGGTACCTCGAGCCGGAACTCGACGGTGACCGTCACCGAGCCCGACTGCACCAGCGTGTAGAGGTGCTTGACGCCCTGCAGCGTTGCGATCGAGTCCTCGAGCTTGCGGGCGACGTCGGTCTCCATCTGCGCCGGGCTCGCGCCCGGGAGCGACGCGGTGACGGTGACCGTGGGCAGGTCGATGTCCGGGAACTGCTGGATCTTCATGCCCCGGAAGCCCATCACGCCGACGAGCGTCAGGAGCAGGAACAGCATGATCGCCGGGATCGGGTTGCGGATCGACCAGGAGGAGACGTTGATCATGGGTGCCTCAACGTTTCACTGCCGCGGCCGGCGCCGATGCCGGTGCTCCGGCGACGACTCGCACCAGGTCGCCGTCGCTCAGGAAGCCGACGCCGCTCGCGACGACCTGCGCGTCGGCAGCGAGGCCCTCGGTCACCTCGACGCGGTCGCCGACGCGGCGGCCCACGCCGATCTTGGTCTGCGCAACGCGTCCGTTGGGTTCGACGCGGAACGCGTAGGAGAAGCCGTCGCGCTGCACGACCGCGGTCTGGGGCAGCGAGATCGCGTCGGCGCGACCCAGCTCGAAGTCGCCGCGCGCGAACATGCCGGCGCGCGCAGGGGTGCCATCGCCGACCGGCAGGTCGACATAGACGATCGCGTTGCGGGTCTGCGGGTCCACCGTCGGTGCGATCGTACGCACCGTGCCGCGGACTTCCGCGCCCGTCGGCAACCGCACGACCGCCGGCACGCCGGGCTCGATCCTGGCGAGCTCGCTCGACGTGACCTCGGCGCGCCACTCGAGTCGGTTGCCCCGGATCAGGCGGAACATCTCCTGCCCGGGCTGCGCCAGCGAGCCGACGGTGGCGGTGCGCGCGGAGATGGTGCCGTCGTCGGGCGCGACCACGCGCGTCTGGCCGAGCCGGACTTCCTCGGCCTGCAGCTTCGCGCGAACGGCGGCGAGTCGCGCCGCCGCGGTCTGCTCGAGCGTGGCCGATTGGGTTGCCGCCTGCGGGCTCAGGAACCCTTTCGACGCGAGGTCGCGCGAGCGTGCCGCGTTGGCGTTGGCCTCGCCCAGCACGGCCTCGGCTTCGGCGACCGAGGCACGCGCCTGCGCGACGTCCGCGGCGACGGCCTCCGGATTGACGGTCGCGAGCGTCTGCCCCTTGCGGACCCGGTCGCCGACGTTCACGAGCACCGAGGTCACGCGAAATCCGGACAGTTCGGCACCGACCGCCGCCTCCTGCCACGCGGCGATGTTGCCCTGCGCGGCGAGCGTGCGCGGCCAATCTTCGCGCCTGGGTGCGACGAGCGCGACGCTGAGCGCCGGACGCGGGCCGGCATCGCTCTTCGCGGGCAACGGCGAGTTCGTGGGCGCGGCCTGCGTCGTACCCTTCTGCGACACCCACCATGCCGCGGCCACGGCACCTGCCACCAGGAGGGCGGCAACGACGAGCCAGGGAAGTCGCCGGCGTGGCGCCGGCGGAGCAAGATCGTTCATGGGTTGCGTTTCCGTGCGTTCCGTGCCGGTTTTCGCGCGGGATCCCGTGGGGCGGCGCATTCGCGACTCGCGATCTCCTGCGCGAGCAGCGCCGTGCTGTAGCCGACCAGGCGGTCGACGATGCGCTGCGCCGCGTTGTCGCGCTTCAGCACCTGCGGCGCGAGCAGGCGAATGAACTCGCGCGATACGCAGTAATCGTTCGCCAGCGCGGTCACCGCGAACGCAAGTTGGTGGATGCCCTCGTCGGCCTTCGCAAGGCCGCAATGCCGGGCGAGGAGGGCGGCGAGCGCGTTGTGCAGGGGCACGATGACGCGGTCGACGACGTCACGGAACACCATTGACGGCTCGAGCGCCTCGCGCAGGTGCAGCCGCTGCACGTGCAGGGCGTCGGCGTCGGCATCGAGCGCCATCGCGACAAAGGGATGGAGTACACGCCGGATGGCATCCTGCAATGGCAGCGCAGGATCGTCGAACCCGTCGAACTGGTCGGCGATCGCCTCGATCGGCGCGGTGAGCACGGCCCGGTACAGGCCTTCCTTGTCACCGAAGTAGTAATGGATGGCCGCGACGTTTGCGCCTGCGGCTTGGCAGATCTCTCGCGTCGAGGCCGCGGCGAAGCCCTTCGTGGCAAAGATCCGCGTGCCGTGCGCGATCAGCGCCTCGCGGGCCTGTGCCCCGCGGTCGTTGCCGACGTCGGACGCTGCGAGGTGGGCACGGCGCGTACCGGGACGCCCGCGGTCGAGCGACCCGGATTCGGGCGTGGGGGGGCTGATCGGTTTCATGAGCCGGCGATCCTATCACCACAATCAAGCGCTTGCTTGAATTCGCCCGCTT
>CAYQAF010000315.1:0-3527 GCA_964415375.1 uncultured Alcaligenaceae bacterium | reverse complement strand
GCCCGGCGACCCTCACCGGCTCGATCGGCGTGTTCGGAATGATGCCGACGTTCCAGCGCACGCTGGAGAAGCTCGGCGTGCACAGCGACGGCCTGGGGACCACGGCGTTGTCGGGTGCGTTCCGTCCGGACCGTCCGCTCGACGAGACGGCGCGCGGCCTTGCGCAGCAGTTCGTCGAGGCGACCTATCGCGACTTCATCGGTCGCGTGGCGAAGGCGCGTGGCAAGACTCCGGAGCAGGTCGATGCGATCGCGCAGGGCCGCGTCTGGGCGGGCGCCGATGCGCTCGAGCTCGGCCTGGTGGACGAGCTCGGCGACAGCCGGCGCGCGATCGAGCTCGCGGCGGAAATCGCCAAGCTTGGTGACGACTACACCGTGGATTATCCGGTGCCCAGGGGTGGGCTCGGCGACATGCTCGGCCTGCGCCTCCGTGTCGCGCTGGCGAGCCTCTTCGCGCCACTGCTGCCGCAGGATCTGCTGCCGCGCCTGCCGGCGGCACTGTCACCGCTAGTGGCGGAAGCGGAGCGACTGTCGCGACTCACGGACCCGCGTAGCGTGTACGCCTACTGCCTGGCCTGCTCGCTCGACTGAGCGACGAAGCCCTTCCAGTTCCCCATGTAGCTGATGAAGGCGGGCCCGAGTCCCTCGGACCGCAGGTAGTCGGCCGTCACCGGCGGCAACACCGCGCGGAAGGCAGGGTCGGCTTGCACGCGCCGCGGAAAATCGTGGTGCAGGATCGCGCCGCGGCCGATGATCGCGAAATCCGCACCGGCATCCAGCACTTGCTGCGCGTCCGCGCCGCTCAGGATCTTGCCGGCGGCGCCGATGCGCACCGCGCCGCGCTCGAGCTCGGTGAAGTACGACAGCAGGCTGCGGCCTTTGAAGTCCGGCTCCTCCGGCTCCTTGAACACGTCCCACAGCGACAGGTCGAGCAGGTCGATCGCACCGCCCGCCAGCAGTTGGCGGGCGACGTCGCGGATTTCGCCGAGCTTGAGGCCGAAGCGTTCGGGTGACAGCCGCACTCCGAGCAGGAAGTCCGGGCGGCAGCGGGCCCGCACGGCGGCCACGATCTCGAACAGCAGCCGCGCCCGGTTCTCGAGTGTTCCGCCGTAGCGGTCGCCGCGGCCGTTGATCTCCGCACTCAGGAACTGGCTCAGCACGTAGCCGTGCGCGCCGTGGAGCTCGACGCCGTCGAAACCGGCGCGCTCTGCGCGCACCGCCGCAGCGACGAAGTCCTCGGCGAGCTGCGCGATCTCGCCCGGCGTCATGGCCCGGGCGCCGGTCTCGGCGTTGTCGGACGGGCAGACGGGCGTCTCGCCGATGAGCGCCGCTGGAGCGCGCATGCCCGCGTGGTGCAGTTGCATCATCGCGAGGCTGCCCTGCGCCTTGATCGCGGCGGCGAGCCGCGTGAGGCCCGGCACGTGGCGATCGTCGAACACCCCGAGCTGGCCCGCGAATCCCTGGCCACGGGCCTGCACGTGAGCCGCGCACGTCATGGTCAGGCCGAAGCCGCCCGCGGCGCGCAGCGTCAGCCAGCGGAACTCGTCGTCCGACAGGCTGCCGTCGCCGTGGCTCTGGCAATTGGTGAGCGGCGCGAGCATGAAGCGGTTCTTCAGCCCCAGGCCCCGCGCGAAGCCCAGCGGTTCGAACAGGCCAGCCACGCTGCTCACCGCACGATCTGGTTGAGTTCGCCCTTGCGGTAGCGCTCGGCCATCGCCTCGAGCGACAGCGGCTTGATCTTCGAGGCCTGGCCCGCGCAGCCGAACGCCTCGTAACGCGCCTTGCAGATCCCCCGCGCGGCCTTCTGCGCGTCGGCGAGGAACTTGCGCGGGTCGAACTCCGAGGGCTTCTCGGCCATGTGGCGGCGGATCGCGCCGGTCATCGCGAGGCGGATGTCGGTGTCGATGTTGACCTTGCGCACGCCGTGCTTGATGCCGGTGACGATTTCCTCGACCGGCACGCCGTAGGTCTCCTTCATCTGCCCGCCGTGCTTGCGGATCACCTCGAGCCACTCCTGCGGCACGCTCGACGAGCCGTGCATCACCAGGTGCGTGTTCGGGATGCGGGCGTGGATCTCCTTGATGCGCTGGATGGCGAGGATGTCGCCGGTCGGCTTGCGCGTGAACTTGTACGCGCCGTGCGAGGTGCCGATCGCGATGGCGAGCGCGTCGCACTGCGTCCGCTGCACGAAGTCGGCGGCCTGGTCCGGGTCGGTGAGCAACTGCTCGCGGGTCATGGTGCCCTCGGCGCCGTGGCCGTCCTCCTTGTCGCCGCGCATGGTTTCGAGCGAGCCCAGCACGCCGAGCTCGGCCTCCACCGTGACGCCGATCGAGTGCGCGAGCTCCACGACCCGGCGGGAGGTCTCGACGTTGTATTCGTAGGAGGAGGGCGACTTGCCGTCCTCCATCAGGGACCCGTCCATCATCACGCTGGTGAAGCCCGAGCGGATCGCGCCCATGCAGACCGCGGGCGACTGCCCGTGGTCCTGGTGCATCACCACCGGGACGTGCGGGTAGGACTCGACCGCCGCCAGGATGAGGTGGCGCAGGAACAGCTCGCCCGCGTACTTACGGGCGCCCGCCGAGCCCTGCATGATGACGGGGGCATCGACCTCGTCGGCTGCCTCCATGATGGCGCGCACCTGCTCGAGGTTGTTGACGTTGAACGCCGGCAGCCCGTAGCCGTTCTCGGCGGCGTGGTCGAGCAGCTGGCGCATCGAGACGAATGGCATGGAAGATCTCCTTCGGTTTCAGGCGGCCCAGTCCAGGATCACCTTTCCGGACTGGCCGCTGCGCATGATTTCGAAGCCGTCCCGGTACGCCGAGATCGGCAGGCGATGCGTGATGATCGGCGTGACGTCGAGGCCGCTCTGCAGCATGGCGGTCATCTTGTACCAGGTCTCGAACATCTCGCGACCGTAGATGCCCTTCAGCGTCAGGCCCTTGAAAATGACCTCGTTCCAGTCGATCGCAGTGTTGTCAGGCGGGATGCCGAGCAGGGCGACGTTGCCGCCGTGGTGCATGGTGCGCAGCAGGTCGCGGAACGCGGCCGGGTTGCCGGACATCTCGAGGCCCACGTCGAAGCCCTCGACCATGCCGAGCTCGCGCATCGTCTCGTCGAGCGACTGGTGGCTCACGTTGATCGCGCGGGTCGCGCCCATCCGGCGCGCCAGGTCGAGGCGGTAGTCGTTGACGTCGGTGACGACGACGTGCCGCGCACCCACGTGGCGGGCGATGGCCGTGGCCATGATGCCGATCGGTCCCGCGCCGGTGATGAGCACGTCCTCGCCGACCAGGTTGAACGACAGCGCGGTGTGCGTCGCGTTGCCGAGCGGGTCGAGGATCGAGGCGACCTCGTCGGTGATCGAGTCCGGCAGCTTGAAGGCGTTGAAGGCCGGAATGACGAGGTACTCGGCGAAGCAGCCGGGCCTGTTCACGCCGACGCCGACGGTGTTGCGGCACAGGTGCCGGCGCCCGGCGCGGCAGTTGCGGCAGTAGCCGCAGGTGATGTGGCCCTCGCCCGAGACGC
>CAYQAF010000314.1:0-3542 GCA_964415375.1 uncultured Alcaligenaceae bacterium | reverse complement strand
CCCGACGGACCACCGGCCTGCACCGCGATCGCGCCGCGCGCGCCACTGTCCTCGAGCACCTCGCGCACCGTGATGCCGAGCGGGTACTCGTAGATGCCCGGCCGCTCGCAGTCACCCGAGACGGACAGCAGCTTGGTGCCCGATGAGCGCGACGTGCCACGGCTGCGGAACCAGTCGGCGCCGTGCAGTGCGATCAGTGCGGCCGCGCAGTAGCTCTCGACATTGTTGACGATCGTCGGCAAGCCGAGATAGCCGCGCTCGGCGAGCCGCGGCGGCCGGTTGCGCGGGATGCCGCGCTTGCCCTCGAGCGACTCGACCTGGGCCGAGGCCTCGCCACAGACGTAGGAGCCCGCACCGACGTGGATCTGCACGTCGAAGTCGAAACCCTCGCGACCGCAGATGCTGCGCCCGAGCAGGCCGTCACGGCGACGGCGCTCTAGCGTTTCGCGCAAGGCGTCGAGCAGGTAGCGGTACTCGCCACGCAGGTAGACGAACCCGCGAGTCGCGCGGATGCCGTAGGCCGCGACCGTCATGCCCTCGAACACGAGGTCGGCGTAACGGTTCAGCAGCAGGCGATCCTTGAACGTACCCGGCTCGCCCTCGTCGGCATTGCAGACGACGACGCGCGGCTCGATCGGCTGGCGGCTGCAGCTTTCCCACTTGACGCCGGTCGTGAACCCGGCGCCGCCACGGCCGAGCAACCGCGCGTTCTTGACCTCGTCCAGCATCGCCTGCGGGCCCGTCCCGCTCGCCTCGCCGCGGGCCAGCGCCGCGCGAATCGCGTCCCCCGGCCGCAGCGGATCGGAAAGCATCACGTCGCGACGGCGGATGTGGTCTTCGACGACGAACAGCTCGCGCGGCCATTCCGTTAACGGCACGCGGGACAGCATCAGGTCGCAGAGTTGGCTGGCACGCTCCGCGTCGACGCGCGGCACCGGCCGCCCGTTGACCAGCACAGCCGGCGCCTGGTCGCCCATGCCGATGCACGAGGTGCGGTCGATACTGACCAGCCCGTCCTCGGACAGCTTGCCGGGCTCGACCCAGAGGCGGTGGCACATCTCCGCGAGCCGCGACGCCGAGCCGCGCATCCGGTCGGTGACGTTGTCGGAGAACAGTATCCGGTAGACGCCGCGCGGCTCCGCGTACAGGAACGAGTAGAAGGCGACGACGCCACGGACCCGGGCGATGGGCACGCCGAGCGCGCTGGCGATCCGCGCGAGGGCTGGCGGCGGCAGGAAGCCCAGGGATTCCTGGACCTCGCGCAGCACCTGCAGCAACTGCGTCGGTTCACGCCCCCAGGCGTCAATGGCTCGGCGCACGGCCTCGTCGAGGATGGCGTCGTCGAATTCAGGTGCCGTCACGGGGATCACGGTTACGCCGCCGGTCCGCGGCGGGCGCAAGACTGCAGTGGGCACACCGCCTGCACAATCTCGGAAAACCGGCGCATCGGCCGCGACTCCGCGGCCCGGCTGGACAAGCCCTGTACGGGTCAGTCTACGCCGCGTCGCGCTTCCTGGCCGCTGCGTGCAGGTCGAATGTCGCCTGCAGGTTCATCCATAGCCGGGGCGACGTGCCCAGCACTTCCGCGAGATCGAGTGCCGCGTCGGCCGTGACACCGCGCTTGCCCTTGATGAACTCGTTGAGTCGTGCCCGGGTCCAGCCGATCTCACGCGCAAACGCCGTCTGCGTCTTGCCGGCCGGCACGAGGAACTCCTCGACCAGCATCTCACCCGGGTGGATCGGATTCCCCGGCTGCAGAGTACGCTTCCTGGCCATCCTCATACCCTCAGTGATAGTCGACCACCGCGACCTCGAACGCGTGGCCGCGCTCCCAGCGGAACACCACTCGCCACTGGTCGTTGATCCGGATCGAATGAAACCCCTTCCATCGACCTTTGAGCGCCTCGAGCCGATTGCCCGGCGGTACGCGCAGATCCTCAAGCGCTGCGGCATCGTGCAGATACAACACCTTGCGTCGCGCGACCCGCAGTAGATCCGGCGGAAATTGGCGCACCTCCCGCGAATGCCGATCGAGGAACAGATCTTCCGTGAGCCGGTTTCCGAAGCTCTCGATCATGTTGTCATGTTATCGGAATGCAGTAACAGCGGCAAGGTCGAGATACCCTCGCCCGTCCAACCTGCGTCGCCATGGCGCCACCCGGTGCCCCGAATCAACCTGGACTGACCTGCAAAGGATCGAGCTAGACTGAACCCTATCCCCTACCACCGATCCCTTCCCATGAGCGCTATCTTCCTCGACTACGCCACCGTCAGCTTCAACGGCGACCTCGACCCCGCGTCGCTGCACCGCGCACTGCCAGGACTCGAACTGCGCGACCACACGCCACAGCCGGACGTCGCCCGCGCGATCGCCGGCGCGGAGGTCGTGCTGGTCAACAAGCTGCGGCTCACGCGCGAGATCATCGAGGGCGCACCGAACCTCAAGCTGATTGCCCTCGCCGCGACCGGCACCAACAACATCGATCTCGATGCGGCGCGCGAGCGCGGTGTCGCGGTCTGCAACCTGCGCGACTACTGCACCGCCTCGGTCGTCCAGCACGTGTTCAGCGTGCTACTGCTGCTGACGCACAAGCTGCGCGAATACGACGCGCTGGTCCGCTCGGGCGCCTGGCAGCGCGGCGAGCAGTTCTGCCTGCTCGATTACCCGATTCGCGAACTGAGCGGCCGCAAGCTCGGCATCGTCGGCAACGGCACGCTCGGTCGCGGCGTTGCACGCGCGGCGCAGGTGTTCGGCCTGGAGGTAGTGGTCGCGAACCGCCCGGGCGGTGATCGCACGCCGGGGCGAGTGGACCTCGACGAGTTATTGCCGCAAGTGGACGTGTTGAGCCTGCACTGCCCGCTGTCGCCGGCCACGACGGGGTTGATCGGCGCACGGCAACTCGGGCTCATGAAGCCGGACGCGGTGCTGATCAACACCGCACGCGGCGCGCTGATCGACTCACAGGCACTGGCCGACGCGCTGCGCGGCAGACGCCTGGGCGGTGCCGCGATCGACGTGTTGCCGAAAGAGCCGCCGGTGGACGGCAACCCGCTGCTCGCCGGCGACATCCCCAATCTGATCGTCACCCCACACATCGCTTGGGCCGCGCATGAGGCTCGCCAGCGTTGCATCGACGAGATGGCAGCGAACGTCGAAGATTTTCGGCGCGGTGGAAGGCGGGGAAGAGTGGGATGAGGAAGGAGCGGATAGCGGATGGCGGATAGTGGCAAGATGCTGAGCCGGACCGTTCGGCACCACCTCCGACTATCCGCTATCCGCTATCCGCTATCCCCTTGCCCTAAATTCATTACCTGCGCCGCCCATTGCAGCACGGGCCGCACGCGCGGCGACACCAGCTGCATCGCTTCGTCGAAATCGACCCAGCGGTACTCGCTGTGCTCGGGACGGCCGAGCTCCAGATTGATGGGCAACGAGACCTCGACCGTGCGGGTCACGGCGATGTAGTAGCAGGCGACCTTGCCGTGGCTGTATGGGCCGGTGCGTGTCGAGGTCTCGCCCCACCTGAACTCGAGATCCTCGA
>CAYQAF010000313.1:0-3549 GCA_964415375.1 uncultured Alcaligenaceae bacterium | reverse complement strand
TAGATGTAGGTGTTGCGGACCATGAACTCCTTGAGGATGTCGTTCTGGATCGTCCCCGAGAGCCGGTCCTCGCCGACGCCCTGCTCCTCCGCCGCGACGATGTAGCCCGCGAGCACCGGCAGCACCGCGCCGTTCATCGTCATCGACACCGAGACACGGTCGAGCGGGATGCCGTCGAAGAGGATCTTCATGTCCTCGACGGAGTCGATCGCCACGCCCGCCTTGCCGACGTCCCCCGTGACCCGCGGATGGTCGGAATCGTAGCCGCGGTGCGTGGCGAGGTCGAAGGCCACCGACACGCCCTGCTGCCCCGCGGCGAGATTGCGCCGGTAGAACGCGTTCGACTCCTCCGCGGTCGAGAAGCCGGCGTACTGGCGGATCGTCCACGGCCGCACCGTGTACATCGTCGCCTGCGGACCGCGCACGAACGGCTCGAAGCCGGGCAGCGTGTTCGCGCTGGGCAGGCCCGCGACGTCGGCCGCCGTGTAGAGGGCCTTGACGTCGATGCCCTCGGGCGTGTGCCAGACGAGCCGGGCGGGTGTACCGGCGGCCTTCAGTGCCGCCTTCTGCCAGTCGTCGATCGAGGGCGTCCCCGGCGCGCGGTCGTTCATGGCGTCTCGCAATCCCTGATGGAAGACCCGTCGCGTGGCCCGGACGGGCGGTGCCGCATAAAATATCGATTCTACGCCGCGCCCGCCTTCCGGGCGGAAACGGGCGGCCGGCCGGCCCCGCGCCACGCGGGGGAGCGACGGTCCCCCGTGGCGTCGGACGAAAACCATGGCAACTCCTCTCCGCACAGGCTTGTCGCAGTTCCCGCCGGGCGGCTCTGCATGAACGCCAATCTCTACGCGCTGTTCGAGGCGCACGTCGCCGACCCGGCGGCGCCCTGCGTCCTGGTGCCGGGCGGGCCGACCCTTTCGTACGGCGACCTCGACGCGGTATCCGCGCGCTACGCGAACGCGCTGGTCCGCGCCGGTTGCCGGCCCGGGGACCGCGTCGCCGTGCAGGTCGACAAGCACTGGCAGGTGCTGGCGCTCTACCTCGCGTGCCTGCGCGCAAGGCTCGTCTACCTGCCGCTCAATACCGGCTACCAGAAGGGCGAGCTCGCGTACTTCTTCGGCGACGCGACGCCGCGCGTGACCGTCTGCCGTCCCGAAGCGCTCGGCGTCATCGCCGCCCTCGCGCGCGACGCCACCGTGCTGACGCTCGACGCGCACGGCGGCGAACTCGACGACCGCGCCGCCAGCGAGCCCGATACGTTCGAGACCGGCTGGTGCGGCCCCGACGACCTGGCGGCGATCCTCTACACGTCGGGCACGACCGGACGCTCGAAGGGCGCGATGATCACCCACCGCAATCTCGCGTCGAACGCGCTCGCGCTGGTGCAGTCGTGGGGCTTCACCCGCGGCGACGTGCTGCTGCACGCGCTGCCGATCTACCACGTGCACGGGCTGTTCGTCGCGATCCACTGCGTGCTCGTGTCGGGCAGCCGCATGCTCTGGCTGCCGCGGTTCGAACCGAAGGAGGTCGTCGCGCTGCTGCCGCGCGCCACCGCGATGATGGGCGTGCCGACGTTCTACACGCGGCTCCTCGCCGAGCCGTCGTTCACGCGCGAGGCGTGCGCTGCGGTGCGCCTGTTCGTCTCCGGCTCGGCGCCGCTCCTGCCCGAGACCTTTCGCGCGTTCGAGGAACGCACGGGACAGCGCATTCTCGAGCGCTACGGCATGACCGAAACGGGCATGAACACGTCGAATCCGCTCGCGGGGGAGCGCCGGCCCGGCACCGTCGGCCCTCCGCTGCCGGGCGTGTCGGTGCGCATCGTCGACGAGCAGGGCATGCCCTGCGCGCCCGGCGCGGTCGGGGGCATCCAGGTGAAGGGCCCGAACGTCTTCGCCGGCTACTGGAACATGCCCGACAAGACGCGCGAGGAGTTCACCGCCGACGGCTGGCTCCGCACCGGCGACGTGGGGAAGATGAGCGAGGACGGCTACGTCGAGATCGCCGGGCGCGCCAAGGACCTGATCATCACCGGGGGCCTCAACGTCTACCCGAAGGAGATCGAGGAGCGCATCGACGCGATGGCCGGTGTCCTGGAGTCCGCGGTCGTCGGCGTGCCCGACCCGGACTTCGGCGAGGCGGTCGTCGCGGTCGTGGTCGCCGCACCGGGCCACCGCCTGACCGAAGCGGGCGTGATCGGCGCGCTCAAGACGGAGATCGCCGGCTTCAAGGTGCCGAAGCGCGTGATTTTCGCGACAGATCTGCCGCGCAATGCGATGGGCAAGGTGCAGAAGAACGTGCTGCGCGAGAAGCTCGCGCCATCCGCGGCGGCGTAACGCCCGCGCGCAGCTACCGCGCGCCGACGCTCCAGGCCTTCCAGAGCATGTACGCGGCAAGGAGGTACAGGAGCAGCGCGAACGCGCGCTTCAGCTTCTTCACCGGCCAGCGGTGCGCGGTGCGCGCGCCGATCGGCGCGACCAGCATGCTTGCCGCGACCACCGCGACGAGCGCCGGCAGGTAGATGTAGCCCAGCGTGTAGGGCGGCATCCCCTGCACCGACAGGCCGGCGACGATGAAGCCGACCGTACCGGCGAGCGCGATCGGCAGCCCCAGCGCGGCCGAGGTTGCGACGGCGTTGTGGATCTTCACGTTGCACCAGGTCATGAACGGCACCGAGAGGAAGCCGCCGCCCGCGCCGACCATGCTCGAGACGAGCCCGATCGCACCACCGACGCCGAACAGGCCGACCTTGCCCGGCAGCTCGCGCGTCGGCTTGGGCTTGCGGTCGAGCAGCATCTGCGTCGCCGAGAACGCGACGAACGTGCCGAAGAACGCGGCCAGCCAGGCGGTCGGCATGCGCCCGACGATCTGCGGGCCGACCAGGGAACCGGCAATGATGCCCGGCGCGAGGCCGAGCACGATGGCCCACAGCACGGCGCCGTGGCGGTGGTGCTCGCGGGCCGAGGAGATCGCGGTGAACACGATCGTCGCGGTCGACGTCGCCACCGCCATGTGCACGACGTGGTCGAGCGGGAACCCCTGTCGCGTGAAGATCAGCGTGAGGAACGGGACCAGCGTCATCCCGCCACCGATGCCGAGGAGACCCGCGAGGAAGCCGACGACGACGCCGAGCGCGACGAAGACGGCGATGAGTACGGGATCCACGTCAACCCTCGATACGGGCGAGCCGCTCGACGACCTTCCACTCGGAGGCGGTGACCGGCGTGATCGACAGCCGGTTGCCGCGGCGCAGGATCACCATGTCGGCGAGCGCGGGGTGGGCGCGCAGCTCGGCGAGCGGCACGAGGCGAGTCTTTGCAACGAGCCGCACGTCGACGCCGACCCACCTCGCGTTCTCGCGCGCCGACTTCGGGTCGTGATAGGGGCTCTCCGGGTCGAACTGGGTGGCGTCCGGATGCGCTGGCGCCGACACCTCGACGATGCCGGCGATGCCGGGCTCGGGACAGCTCGAGTGATAGAAGAACGCGCGGTCGCCGACCTTCATCTCGTCGCGCGTGAAGTTGCGGGCCTGGTAGTTGCGCACGCCGAACC
>CAYQAF010000312.1:0-3550 GCA_964415375.1 uncultured Alcaligenaceae bacterium | reverse complement strand
CCCAACGGCGCCGGCAAGACGACGATGATGGACGTCATCACCGGCAAGACGCGTCCCGATTCCGGCACGGCGTTCTTCGGCCAGACGTTCGACCTGACGCGCCTGCCCGAGACGGAGATCGCCCGCCTCGGCATCGGCCGCAAGTTCCAGAAGCCGACGGTGTTCGAGAGCCACACGGTGTTCGAGAACCTCGAACTGGCGATGAAGACGGACAAGCGGGTGCGCGCGTCGCTGCTGGCGAAGCTGACGGCCGCGCAGCGCGACCTGGTCGCGCGCACGCTGAAGACCATCCGCCTCGACGGCAGCAAGGACCGCCTCGCGGGTTCGCTTTCGCACGGCCAGAAGCAATGGCTCGAGATCGGCATGCTGCTGATGCAGGAGCCCGAGCTGATCCTGCTCGACGAGCCGGTCGCCGGCATGACCGATGCCGAGACCGCACGCACGGCGGAGCTGATCCTCGAGCTGGCCGGCCAGCACTCGGTGGTCGTCGTGGAACACGACATGGATTTCGTCGACAGGATCGCGCGCACCGTCACCGTCCTGCACGAGGGCAGCGTGCTCGCCGAAGGCTCGATGGCGGCCGTGCAGGCCCACGAGCGCGTGATCGAGGTCTACCTCGGCCGCTGACCGGGCCATCGATGCCATGCTGAAGATCGAACACCTCGACCAGTACTACGGCGGCAGCCACATCCTGCGCGACGTGTCGCTCGACGTAGCCGGCGCCGCGTGCACGGTCCTGCTCGGGCGCAACGGCGTCGGCAAGACGACCCTGCTGAAAGGCATCATGGGCCTCGTCGGCCCGCGCGGCGGGCGCATCCTGTTCGACGGCCAGGACATCACTAAGCTCGCGCCGTACCAGCGGGTGCGGCTCGGCATCGGCTACGTGCCGCAGGGCCGCGACATCTTCAATCGCCTCACGGTCGAGGAGAACCTGATGATGGGGCTCGCGCCAAAGCGCGGTGCGGCCGGCCGCAAGGTGCCCGAGCAGATCCTCGAACTCTTCCCGGTGCTGAAGCAGATGCTGAAGCGCCGCGGCGGCGACCTGTCCGGCGGCCAGCAGCAGCAGCTCGCGATCGGCCGCGCGCTCGCCGCCGATCCGCGCCTGCTCATCCTCGACGAGCCGACCGAAGGCATCCAGCCGTCGATCATCAAGGAGATCGGCCTCGTGATCCGCAAGCTGGTGACCGAGAAGAAGATGGCGGTGCTGCTGGTGGAGCAGTACTACGACTTCGCCGAGTCGCTCGCCGACGCCTACGCGGTCATGCTGCGGGGCCAGATCACCCACCGCGGCGGCGGCGCCACGATGCAGGAAGAGAACATCCGGGGACTGCTCGCGATCTGAGCGGGCAGCGCGGTCAGGAGGCGGCGCGCCGCGCGGCGAACTCCACGAACCACGCCAGGCTCGACGGGTTCGCCATCGCGTCGGCGTGCGCGACCTTCTCCAGCGCGTGGCCGAGCAGCAGCTTCTTGATCGGCAGTTCCATCTTCTTGCCCGACAGCGTGCGCGGCACCTCCGGGATCGCGAGGATCTCGCTCGGCACGTGGCGCGCCGACAGCGCGGTGCGGATCGCGCCGTTCAGGCGCTCGGCCAGAGCGTCGTCGAGCGCCACGCCGGGCTTCAGCACGACGAACAACGGCATGTACGACTCGCGGCCCAGGTACTCGAGGTCGACGACCAGCGAGTCGACGACCTCGGGAATCGCCTCGACGGCCCGGTACAGCTCGGCCGTTCCCATGCGGATTCCGAAGCGGTTGATCGTCGCGTCCGACCGCCCGTAGATGATTCCGCCGACCGCCTCCGGCCGCTCGACCAGCCGCAGCCAGTCGCCGTGCCGCCAGACGCCCGGGTACATCTCGAAGTAGCTTTCGCGGTAGCGCGCACCGCCTGGATCGTTCCAGAAGTGGAGCGGCATCGACGGGAAGGGTTCCGTGCACACGAGCTCGCCGACCTCGCCGGTCACCGCGCGTCCGTCGTCGTCCCAGGCCTCCACCTTCAACCCGAGCGCGCGGCACTGCATCTCGCCCTCGTACACCGGCAGCGTCGGCAGGCCGGTCAGGAAGGCGCCCGCGAGGTCGGTGCCGCCCGCGATCGACACCAGCCAGAGGTCTCGCTTCACGTGCTCGTAGCCCCAGCGGTACGCCTCGGGCGGCAGCGGCGATCCGGTCGCGCCGAGCGTGCGCAGCGCCGAGAGATCGGCGATCTTCGCCGGCTCGATGCCGGCCTTCATGCAGTTCGCGTAGAACGCCGCGCCAGCGCCGAAGAAGGTCGAGCCCGCGCGCTCGGTGAAGCGCCACAGCACGCCGAGGTCCGGGTAGCCGGGGTTGCCGTCGTACAGCACCGCGGTCGCGCCGGCGAGTAGCCCGCTCACCTGCACGTTCCACATGATCCAGCCGGTCGTCGTGTACCAGTGGAAGCGGTCGCCCGGGCCGACGTCGCGATGCAGGCCGACGCCCTTCAGCATCTCGAGCAGGGCGCCCGCGTGGCCGTGCACGATCGCCTTCGGCATGCCGGTCGTGCCCGACGAGTACACGACCCACAGCGGGTGGTCGGACGCGACCTGCTCGGTGCGCAGCGGCGCGTTGCCGGCGACGAGCTGCTCCCACGGAATCGCACCCGGAAACCGCGCTCCATCCACGGCCGCGTGGAGATTCGGCACGAGCACGGTATGCGCGAGCGACGGCAGAGCGGCGCGGATCTCGGCGAGCACATCGCCGCGGTCGTACTGCTTGCCGCCGTAGCGATAGCCGTCGGTCGCGATCAGCACCTTCGGCGCGATCTGGCGGAAGCGGTCGAGCACCGCGACCGGCCCCATGTCCGGCGAGCAGACGGACCACACGGCGCCCACGCTCGCGCACGCGAGGAACGCGACGATCGCCTGCGGAATGTTCGGCAGGATCGCGACGACGCGGTCGCCGGGCGCCACGCCCAGAGCGCGCAGCGACGCCGCGAGCGCCCCCACCTCACGCTCGAGTTCGCGCCACGAGACCTCCCGCAGCGCGCCGGACTCGTCGCCCGCGACGATCGCGCAGCGCGCGTCGGTCGCGTGGCGAAACGCCTGGTCGGCGACGTTCAGCCGCGCCCCGGGAAACCACTCGGCGCCCGGCATCGAACGCCGGCCGAGCACGCGCTCGTACGGCACCGAGGCGCGGATGTCGAAGAATTGCCAGACGGCGCTCCAGAACCCTTCGAGGTCCGTCACCGACCAGCGCCACAGCGACTCGTAGTCCGCGAACGCCAGGCCGCGCTCGCGTTCGAGCCACGCCAGGAACGCCGTGATGCGCGCGCGCCCGGCCCGCTGCGGCGAGGGACGCCAAATGGGCTGCATTCCCGTCATGGTGCGATCAGTGCATCGCTGCGCGCATGCCGGGCGAGGCGCGACTTCATCGGCACGGCCTTCGAGTCCTGTGGGGGGAGCCGCGAAGCTTAAGCGCAGCGTCCCCGCCGACCAAGGGAACCGCGCGGGGGAAGAGCAGAATCCGTACATGCCGGAACATCTGTCGCCCGACCCCGCCTCGGCCTGGACGGTCGTGTGCCTCTGCGCCGACTGGT
>CAYQAF010000311.1:0-3564 GCA_964415375.1 uncultured Alcaligenaceae bacterium | reverse complement strand
CGAAGGCTTCTTCCGCAAGCTCGTCGACGCCGCGTCCGCGCTGCCGGACGCCCACGTGCCGACGCTCGCACTGGGCCTCGGCCTGGTGGCGCTGCTGCTCGCGTTGTGGGTGCTCGCCCCGCGTGCACCCGCGGCACTCTTCGCGGTGATCGCCGCTGTCGCGGCCGCCCACGCGTTCGGATTGGCCGCGCAAGGCCTCGTGATGCTGCGGCCGCTGCCGTCGGGGTTGCCGGAGCCGGCGCTTCCGCACGTCGCGCTCGCGGACGTCCGTGCGCTCGTGCCCGGGGCGATCGCGCTCGCATTCCTGATCTTCGCCGAGGGTATCGTCCTTGCGCAGACGCTCGCCGCGAAACGCCGTGAGCCGGTCGACGCGAACGCGGAGCTGACTGCGCTCGGCATCGCCAACGCGGCCTCCGGCGCCCTCGGCGGCTACAGCGTCGGCGCCAGCGGTTCCCGCTCGATCACCGCCGACGCCGCGGGTGGCCGCTCGCAGCTCGCGCAGTGGGTGGCGATCGCGCTGCTCCTCGCCTTCATGCTCTGGCTCGCACCGCTGATCGGGCGGCTGCCGCGCGTGGCGCTGGCGGCGATCCTGATCGTGGCCGGCATCGGCATGCTCGATGTCGCCGCGACCCGCGTACTCGCGCAACTCGACCGGCGCTCGCTGTGGCTGTCGCTCGCGGTTTCGGCCGGCGTGCTCGTGCTCGGGGTGCTGCCCGGCGTGCTGCTGGGCATCGCGCTTTCGATCGCCCGCGTGATGATCGAGACCGCCCGCCCGCGCGACGCGTTCCTGCGCCGCCGCCCGAACGACAAGCACTTCCACGACCTCGACGAGGACGAAGCAGGCGCGTCGCCGCCGGGCGTGCTCGTCTACCGGCTGTACGCGCCGCTCATCTTCGCCAACGCGCGCCACGTGGCCGAGCGGCTGCGCGCCCTGGTCGAGCGGGCCGATCCCCCGCTCCGCTGCCTCGTGCTCGACATGCAGGCAGTGACGCAGGTCGACGTCACCGCGGCCGAGGTGCTCGTCGCGCTGCACGACGAGCTGCAGGGCTCCGGCATCGACGTGCGCTTCGCGCGCGCCAACCGGCCGCTGCGCGAGCAGCTGACGGGCTGGCTCGAGGGCCAGGAGATCGCGCACGAGCGCTTCTTCCCCTCCGCGCACGCGGCCGTCGACGACTTCCTCGCGGCGACGGGCGGGCAGCCGCGCGGCTGATCGCGGTCGCGGCGGTTGTCCGCTACGCCGCCTCGAGCTTCGCGTACTCCAGCGCGAGCCACTTCACGCCGGCGTCGCGGAAGTTGACCTGCACTCGCGCATCGGTGCCGCGTCCTTCGGCGTCGACGATGACGCCCAGCCCGAACTTGGCGTGCCGCACGCTCTGGCCGACGCGCCAGGCCGGCGCGGGCGGCGTGGCTTGCGGATACGACGGCGCCGCCGGCGCGCCCCACTCGCTCTGGTCGACGTCCACTGCTCGGCGGCGCGAAGGCGAGAGCCAGTGCAGGAGGTCGCGCGGAATCTCGTCGACGAAACGGCTCTGGATGTTGTAGCGGGTCTGCCCATGCAGCATCCGCGTCTGCGCGAGGGTCAGGTACAGCCGGCGCCGGGCGCGCGTGAGCGCGACGTACATGAGTCGCCGCTCCTCCTCCACGCCCGCGAACTCGGACAGGCTGTTCTCGTGCGGGAACAGCCCTTCCTCGAGCCCGGTGACGAACACGGTGTGGAACTCGAGCCCCTTCGCCGCGTGCACCGTCATGAGCTGCAGCGCCGGGCGGCCTTCCGCCGCCTGCGTCTCGCCCGCCTCGAGTGCAGCGTGCGCGAGAAACGCCGTCAACGGGTCAGTCGCACCTTCCTGGGCACCGTCCTCCGGTGACGGAGCGCCCGCCTCCACGCGCTCGCCGATCATCGGCGCGTCGGTGGCGATCAATGCCTCGCGCACGAAGCTCTCGGCGGCGTTGACGAGCTCCTGCAGGTTTTCCAGCCGGTCCTGTCCCTCCTTCTCCCGGCGGTAGTGCTCGGCGAGGCCGGCGTGCTCGATCACGTGCGCGACCGCCTCGGGCAGCGGCAGCGAGGCGGTCTCGTGCCGCAGCCGCTCGATCAGCTTGACGAACGCCGCGACGCCGCCGCCGGCCCGGCCGCCGACGACCCCGCTGCATGCGGCCTGCCACAGCGCAGTTCCGGCGCCGCGGGCGTGGTCCTGCAGCTGCTCGAGCGAGCGGGCACCCACGCCCCGCGCCGGGAAGTTGATCACGCGCAGCAGCGCGCCGTCGTCGTCGGGTGTCGCGATCAGGCGCAGGTAGGCGAGCGCGTGCTTGACCTCGACGCGCTCGAAGAAGCGCATCCCGCCGTAGACGCGGTAGGGGAGTCCCGCACCGAACAGCGCGTGCTCCAGCACGCGCGATTGCGCGTTGCTGCGGTAGAGAAGCGCGACCTCGGACAGCGGCACGCCTTCGTCGCCGAGATTCCTCACGATGTCGACGACGAAGGCGGCCTCGTCGAGGTCGGAGGGCGCGATGAAGGCGCGCAACGGCTCGCCCTTGCCCTCGCTCGTCCACAGGTTCTTGCCGAGCCGCGCCCGGTTGTGGCGGATCAGCGCGTTCGCGGCGTCGAGGATCGTGCCGTGCGAACGGTAGTTCTGCTCGAGCTTGATCAGGCGCACCGGTGCGTCCGGAGCAGCGAAGTCGCGCTCGAAGTGCTGCATGTTGGCGACGTTGGCGCCGCGGAACGCGTAGATCGACTGGTCGTCGTCGCCAACGGCGAAGACCGCGGCGCGCTCGCCGGCGAGCGTGCGCAGCCACCTGTACTGCAGCACGTTGGTATCCTGGAACTCGTCGACGAGCAGGTGTGAGAAGCGCCGCCGGTAGTGCTCGCGGATCGGCTCGCTCCTCGTCAGGAGCTCGTAGCTGCGCAGCAGCAGCTCCGCGAAGTCCACGACGCCCTCCCGCTGGCACATCGCCTCGTAGAGCGCGTAGTACTCGACCTGCGCACGCGCGAACTCGTCGCCGGCCTCGACCGCGTTCGGGCGCAGCCCCGCCTCCTTGGCGTCGGCGATGAAGTACTGCAGCTGCCGCACGGGGTAGCGCTCGTCGTCGATGCCGTGCGCGCGGTAGAGGCGCTTCAGGAGGGAGAGCTGGTCCTGCGTGTCGAGGATCTGGAACAGCTGCGGCAGCTCCGCGTCCCGGTGGTGCGCGCGCAGCATGCGGTTGCAGAGCCCGTGGAACGTGCCGATCCACATGCCGCGGATGTTCACCGCCGTCATCGCGGACAGTCTCGCCAGCATCTCCTTCGCCGCCTTGGTGGTGAACGTCACCGCAAGGATCGACAGCGGCGAAGCCTGCCCCGTCGCCAGCAGCCACGCGATGCGCGTGGTCAGCACGCGGGTCTTGCCGCTGCCGGCGCCCGCGAGGATCAGTGCCGACTGGTGCGGCAGCGTGACGGCAGCGTGCTGCTCGGGGTTGAGGTTCGCGAGAAGGGGGGAAGCCATGGGACACACGGGGCGGCCGCGCCGGACGCGCGCGGGAAGCGAAGCTCGATTATAGAGAATCACGCGCCGCCGCCCCGCAGGGCACTCG
>CAYQAF010000310.1:0-3582 GCA_964415375.1 uncultured Alcaligenaceae bacterium | reverse complement strand
GCCAGTCGCGCGAGAAGCGCCGCCGCGTGCCGTAGTCGGCGATGTGGAACGCGTCGTCGTCCACCGCGTTGGCCTGCGCGATCTTGGCGGCGAGGCGGCGGCGGCCCTCCGCGAAATCGGGGGTCTTCACCACGTTGCGGTCGTAGACTTCGGCGACGATCGCGAGCACCGGCACCTCGAACAGGATCGTGTGCAGCCACGGACCCCTGATCGAGATGTCGATTTCCCGCGGCGAGTCGGCCCGGCGCGTCACCGAGATGAAGCGCTCGTCGAGCTGGAACAGACCCAGCAGGTCGACGTAGTCGCTCTTCATGAAACGCAGGCTGCGCAGGTACTCGAGCTCGTCCGCGTGGAAGCGCAGCGCGCAGAGCCCGCGGATCTCGTCGCGGATCTCATCGACGAAGGGCGTCAGGTCGACGCCCGGGTTGCGACACTTGAAGCGGTACTCGACGTGCGCGCCGGGGAAATGATGCAGGACGACCTGCATCATCGTGAACTTGTAGAGGTCGGTGTCGAGGAGCGAGCGGATGATCATCGGGGGCGGGCGCGCGGTCCGCGCGTGTCGCGGGGCCGCTCGTGGCGAGGCGCCCATGGTACCCGCGCGCGACGTCCGGGGCCAAACCGCGCGATCGGGCGGCCACGGTCTCCGGCGTCGCGACGCCGAGTGACGCCCCGGCGGCTCAGAAGGCGATCCGCCCGACGACGGTAAAGCCCGCGGGGCCACCCGGGGCGAGCACCAGCGCCTCCCCCATCGCCGGCACCTCGCCGGTCAGCGCGGTGATGTTGACCTGATGGGTGACGAGCGCCAGCGTTCCGGAGCCCTGCCACGCGCGCACGCGCTCCCGCAGCGCGGCGGTCTGGCGCGGCTCGGTGGCACGGCTTGCGAAGAACGAGTTGAGCGGTTCGTACGAGGTCGCGCGTCCGAACGCGAGCCGGGCGGTGTCGAGGCACCGGCACCACGCCGACGACAGCGCCTCGTCGACCCGCACCCCCGCGGCGGCGAGCCGCTCGCCCATCGCCTTCGATTGGGCGCGGCCCGCCTCGGAGAGGTTTCGTTGCGTCGCGCAGTCGTCGACGCGAAAGCCCGGCGGGTCGCCGATGCCCGGCACGGTCTGCGCATGGCGGACGATCAATACGTGCCCGCCCGACTTGAGCGCCACCCATGTGGTGTCGGTGGATGCGCGCGCGGCCTGGGGCATGGCCACGACCGCGAGACCCAGCGCGGCAGCGCCGAGCAGCGCACGGCGCACGCGGTGCCTTGCGGTCACGCACCCTCCTTGCGGGACTGCGCGAGATCCACCATCAGCGCGTTCATCGAGCGCACGAACGCGGCGGGATCGGGCAGCGGCGCGCCCTCGGCGAGGAGCGCCTGGTCGAAGAGCACGTTGGCCCAGTCCGCCAGGTGCGCGTCGTCTGCGCCGAGGCGCTGCACCAGCGGATGCCCCGGATTCAATTCGAGCACGGGCTTGCCCTGCGGCGCTTCGTGGCCCGCGGCGCGCAGGATGCGCTCGAGGTGCGCGGAGGTCTCGCCTTCGCCGACGACGAGGCAGGCCGGCGAGTCGGTGAGCCGCGCGCTCGCGCGCACGTCGGCCACGCGGTCTCCCAGGAGCTCCTTCACCCGGCCGAGCGCCGGTGCGAGCTTCGCCTCGGCCTCCTTGTGCGCGGACTTTTCCGCCTCGTCGGCGAAGAGGTCGAGGTCGAGCGTGCCGCGCGCGACCGAGCGCAGCGGCTTGCCTTCGAACGCATCGAGCGAGGTCACCAGCCACTCGTCGATGCGGTCCGACAGCAGCAGCACTTCCAGACCCTTGCGGCGGAACACTTCGAGGTGCGGGCTGCCGGCGGCCGCGGCTTGCGTCTCGGCCGTCACGTACCAGATCGCTTCCTGACCTTCCTTCATGCGCGCCACGTAGTCGGCGAGCGCGACGTCCTGCGTCGCTTTCTCGCTGCGCGTCGAGGCGAAGCGCAGCAGTTTCGCGATCCGCTCGCGGTTGCCCGGCTCCTCGACGATGCCCTCCTTCAGCACCTTGCCGAAGGTGCTCCAGAACGTCGCGTACTTGTCCTTGTCCTTCTCGGCGAGCTCCTCGAGCAGCGACAGCACGCGCTTCGTGCAGCCGGCGCGAATCGTCTCGACGTCGCGCGACGCCTGCAGGATCTCGCGGGAGACGTTGAGCGGCAGGTCGGCGGCGTCGACCACGCCCCGCACGAAGCGCAGCCACGCCGGCAGGAGCTGCTGGGCCTCGTCCATGATGAACACGCGCCGCACGTAGAGCTTGAGCCCGCGGCGGTGGTCCCGGTCCCACAGGTCGAACGGCGCGTGCGACGGGATGAACAGGAGCTGCGTGTACTCGGTGCGGCCCTCGACCCGCGCGTGGACGTGCGCGAGCGGCGCCTCCCAGTCGTGGGCGACGTGCTTGTAGAACTCGCCGTACTGCTCGTCGGTGATCTCGGACTTCGGCCGCGCCCACAGCGCCGACGCGGAGTTGACCGTCTCGTCCTCCGCGCCCTTGCGCATCGCCTTCGCGTCCGCGTCCCACGACTCCTTCGGCATGCGGATCGGCAGCGCGATGTGGTCCGAGTACTTGCGCACGATGCCGGCCAGCCGCGCGTGCGAGAGGAACTCGTCCATCTCGGCGCGCAGGTGCAGCGTCACCGTCGTGCCGCGGCGGGCGAGCGACGCCGCCTCGATCGTGTACTCGCCCTCGCCGTTCGACTCCCAGCGCACGCCGTCCCCGGCGTCCTGCCCCGCGCGGCGGGTCTCGAGCGTCACGCGGTCGGCGACCAGGAACGAGGAGTAGAAGCCGACGCCGAACTGGCCGATGAGCCGCGCGTCCTTCGCGGCATCGCCGGTGAGTGCGGCGGCGAATTCGCGCGTGCCGGACTTGGCGATCGTGCCGATGTTGGCGATCACCTCCTCGCGCGACATGCCGATGCCGTTGTCGGACACGCTGACGGTGCGTGCGGCCGGGTCCCAGTCGATGCGGATCGCGAGGTCGGCGTCGCCCTCGTAGAGCGCCGCATCGTCCAGCGTGGCGAAGCGCAGCCGGTCGCAGGCGTCGGAAGCGTTGGAGACGAGCTCCCGCAGGAAGATCTCGCGGTTGCTGTAGAGCGAGTGGATCATCAGGTGCAGGAGTTCCCGCACCTCGGTCTGGAAGCCTCGGGTTTCCTTGGGGTGAGTCGTATCGGTGGTGGTCATGGCGAACCTGGTGGGAAATGCGGTGGCGGGCAGCGGTGGCAGGTCGGTCCGGCGTGAACCGGCGCGGCGGCCGCGGAGACGCCCGCACGATGAGGGCGGCAGCGGCGCTTTTCAAGTCCCCCCGGCGCGGCGCGCTATGATTCGCACCGGCGAGAGCCGCCCGTCGGCGATGCTGCCCGCCCCCCCCCTCCTCCCATGCTCGTCAACTGCGTCGCCTACCAGAACGGCCGCAAGCTCGCGGACCTGCCCGTCGAGGACATCTCCGAGTACGTGAGCCGTCCCGACTGCTTCGTCTGGGTGGCGTTGTTCGAACCGGACGCAAGCGAGCTCGAGCTCCTCGCCGACGAATTCGGCCTGCACGAGCTCGCCGTCGAGGACGCGCAGGACGC
>CAYQAF010000309.1:0-3583 GCA_964415375.1 uncultured Alcaligenaceae bacterium | reverse complement strand
CGTTCCTTCAGCGTTCGCCGTCGAGGGCCTGCAGGTCGGCGACGATGCGCCGGCTCTCGATGCGTCGGGAGTCGAGGTAATGGTCGAGGACGTCGCGCATCAGGCGCTTGGCCTCGGCCGCGGTTTCGGCGTCGGGATAGCGGGACTCGGCGAGCGCGAGGAGCGTCGCGCCACGCACCAGGGGCCATCGCGCGCCCGGTTCGGCCGCGAACGGTCGCGCGCCCTGATCGAACGCATAATGGTACCGCGCGTCCGGATCGATCGCCGCGCCGCCCCCCGCCTCGCGCGTCAGCGGCAACGCGTAGCCCAGCGCGGCGAGCAGCCCGACCTCGAAATGCCGCAGCACCGCTGCCTGCGCGACCGGCGCCACGGCCTCGGCGAGGGCGCGAAGCGCGGCCTCGTAGTCGTCCCAGAGTCCGGGGTGCGGGTCCTCGCGCGGCAGGAGCTTCAGCAGCAGTTCGTTCAGGTAGAAGCCGGAGAGGAGCGCGTGTCCCGAGGGCAGCGGCACGCCACCGCGCCATTCGGCCTTGGTCAGCGTCTTCAGTTCGCCGGCACCCGCGTACGAGACCGTGATCGGCTGAAACGCCTGCAGCAGGCCGCGCAATTCAGAGCGCGGTCGCTTCGCGCCGCGGGCGACGAGCCCGACGCGCCCGTGGTCGCGCGTGAACGCCTCGACGATCAGGCTCGTCTCCTTGTACGGGTAGGCGTGCAGGACGAACGCGGGCTGGTCGTCGCGACGTTCCGGCAGCGAGCGCGTCGCCATCGCGGCTACAGCCCGAGCCGCCGGAGCGCGGCCTCATTGTCCGCCCAGCCCTTCTTCACGCGGACCCAGATTTCGAGGTACACCGGCCCCCCGAACAGCGTCTCGAGGTCGCGCCGCGCCGCAGCACCGATGGCCTTCATGCGCTCGCCGCCCGCGCCGAGCAGGATCGCCCGCTGCGACGCCTTGTCGACATAGACGCTGGCGAAGATGCGGCGCACGGGGCCGTCGTGCTCGAAGCGGTCGATGCCCACGGCGGTCGCGTACGGCACCTCGTCGCCCAGCATCCGGAAGATCTTCTCGCGGACGAACTCCGCGGCGAGGAAGCGCTCGTCCCGATCGGTCAACTCGTCGGCGCCGTACATCGCCGGAGCCTCGGGGAGGAGCTTGCCGACCTCCTCCTTGAGGGCGTCCACCTGGGTGCCCTTCTCCGCCGACACCGGGACGATCGCCGCGAACTCGCGCAGCGACGCGATCTCCGCCATCAGGGGCAGCAGCGCCTTCTTGTCGGCAAGGGTGTCGACCTTGTTCACGGCAACGACGACCGGCAGGCCGGCCGGCAGCAGCGCCGCGACGTTGCGGTCGACCTGGGTCAATCGCCTGCCGTCGACCACCAGCACGGCGACGTCGACGCCCGCGAGGCTGTCGACGACCGTGCGGTTCATGCGCTCGTTGAGGCGCGAGCGGTGCAGCGTCTGGAAACCCGGCGTGTCGACGAACACGAACTGCCGGCCGGGCTCGGTGAGGATGCCGACGATCCGGTAGCGCGTCGTCTGCGGCTTGCTCGACGTGATCGTCAGCTTCTGCCCGACGAGCCGGTTGACGAGCGTCGACTTGCCGACGCTCGGGCGGCCCACGATCGCGACGTGGCCGCTGCGGTGCGTGGCGGGATGCGCTTCGCTCATGCCCGCGAGGCGTTTGCAGTCACCGCGCACCACGCGACCTCGGCGGCGGCCTGCTCGGCCACCCGACGGCTCGTCCCCTGCCCCAGCGTCACGATCCCGAGCGAGGCAATGGCGCACTCTGCGGTGAACGTCTGTGCGTGCGCCTCGCCTTCGACGGTCACGATGCGATAGGCGGGCACGGGCAGCCGCCGGCCCTGCAGCCACTCCTGCAGCCGCGTCTTCGGATCCTTGCCCAACGCCGTCGGGTCGGCGTTGCCGAGCACCTCGGCGAACGTGCGGTCGATGACTCCGCGCGCGGCCTCGAACCCGCTGTCGAGGAACACGGCGCCATAGATGGCCTCGAGCGCGTCCGCGAGAATCGAGGGGCGCTCGGCGCCGCCGCTCTTCTGCTCGCCTTCGCCCAAGCGGATCGCGCCGGACAACGCGAGCCGGCGCGCGACGTCGGCGAGCGCGTCGCGGTTGACGAGGCTCGCGCGCACACGCGACAGATCGCCCTCGGGCAGGTCGGGGAAGCGCTCGAACAACGCGCGCGCGACGACGCAGTTCAGCACCGCATCACCGACGAACTCGAGTCGCTCGTTGTGCCGCGCGCCGTGGCTGCGGTGGGTCAATGCCTGGTCGAGGAGTTCCGGCCGGCGGAACGCGTGGCCGAGCCGCCGTGCGAGGTCAGCGGCCATCCGGGGGCGTCACCGGGCCGACGTCGCCTCGAACTCGAGCAGGATGTACATGTTGCCGAACATGTGCAGGCGGCGCTCCCACGCCAGCTCGGCCGTGACCTGCGTACCGCTGCGCTGCAGGATCACGTCGGTCGCCTTGACGTCCTCGACGTAGCTGGTCTGCAGGCGTCGGGCGAGCTCGGCACGGAACGCGGCCGGGTTGTTCGGATCGGCGGAACCTCCGCGCATCGTGTCGTCGAGGGCCTTCCTGACGGACTGGTACTCGATGTAGGAGGGGATCACGCGGAAGCCGACCATGGCGAAGATCACCACCACAGCCGCGACCAGCAGGAACCCCAGGATGGTGAGGCCGTGCTGCCGCCCCGGCGGTCCGCCGGCTGCTCCCGCCCGTGCACCGATGTCCATCTCGCTCTCCCTCAGCGGATGCTGCTGCCGACGCGATCGAACGTCAGGCCCGCGATGTCGTCCCAGTTGAACCAGATGAAGAAGGCGCGACCGCGGATGTGGTCGTCCGGCACGAAGCCCCAGTAGCGACTGTCGTCGCTCGCGTCCCGGTTGTCGCCCATCATGAAGTAGTGTCCGGACGGGACCTTGCAGCGGAAACCTCTTTCATTGTATTCGCAATTCTCGCGACCGGGGAACGGCCGCACGCCGCCCGGCTGGACGGTCGGCGCCTGCGGATTGACGGCGATCGAGTACTGGCGTGGCGAGCTGCCCCGCCCTTCCTCGATGCGCCGCTCCGTCGTCTCGAAACGCAGTCCCTCGAGGTAGCTGTAGGAGCCGTCCGCCTGCTGCGGCAGCGCCACGCCGTTCACGGTGAGCACCTTGTCGCGGTACTCGACCACGTCGCCCCCGACGCCGACCACCCGCTTGATGAAGTCCTGCGAAGGATTCACGGGGTAGCGGAACACGACGACGTCCCCGCGCTGTGGATCGCCGACCGGAATGATCTTGCGCTCGACGATCGGCAGCCGGATCCCGTAGGTGAACTTGTTGACCAGGATGTAGTCGCCGACGACCAGCGTGGGACGCATCGACG
The DNA here is from genome assembly GCA_964415375.1 of uncultured Alcaligenaceae bacterium. GTDB lineage: Bacteria > Pseudomonadota > Gammaproteobacteria > Burkholderiales > Casimicrobiaceae > VBCG01. The sequence continues at coordinate 202 of CAYQAF010000309.1, read as the reverse complement.
ACGAGGGGATCCGGAACGGCTCGGCGAGGAACGAGCGCAGCAGGAACACGACGAGCAGGACCGGAAAGAAGCTCTTCGGGTACTCGATCCACCACGGCTCGGGCTCGCCGGCGGGACGGCGCTTCGCGAAGTGCACGCGGTCGGCGAGCCAGACGACGCCGGTCGCGACGGTGAGGAGAAACAGGATCAGCGCGAAGTTCAT
>CAYQAF010000308.1:0-3587 GCA_964415375.1 uncultured Alcaligenaceae bacterium | reverse complement strand
GGGCCACCAGCCCGCGCCGCGCCCGCACGAAGCGCTGCGCCTCGAGCACCCAGTGCCGCCTGATCATGAACCAGTTCTCGGCCGCATAGAGCACGTTGTCGCTGTAGCTCCCCGGCATCGTATTTTCGTCGGGCCGCTCGCCGGTCGGGCGGTAGGTGTCGAGGAATTCGCGGAACTTCGGGTTGCCCGGCAGGTGGTGGGTCGTCGGCACGCTCACGTGCAGGTAGCCGGCCGGCAGCACGATGTTGCGGACCTCGACCTTGCCGCTGGTGCTGGCGAAGCGCGGCACGCCGGCCTGGGTGAACGTCATCGCGAACCAGTCGATGCCGATGAAGAAGCCGTCGAACTGGATCGTCGTGTCCGGAATTTCGCGGATGCGGGTGATCACCGACCACTGGTTCGGCAGCACGCCCGAGGGCCCGCCGGCGCCCACCGCGGAGGTGTACGAGACCTTGTTGCCCACCACCGGGAGGTCGCGGCCGGTGATCGGGTCGGCGATCGACGTGCGAGGTTCCGGCTGCTCGGCGATCGGGTTCCAGACTGGGAGCGACGGCGCGAACGTCCCGGCGAGGTCGTGCAGCACCTTGATCGCCTGCATGCCGCCCTGGCTGTGGCCGACCATCATCGGGCGCACGCCCTCGTGCTCGTAGAACCACGCGATCATCCCCGCGACGCGCTCGGACGGCTCGTAGGGGCTGTGCGACCAGCGTTCGTCGCCGGGATGCTTGATGCGCGCCTCCGGGTAGCCCATCGCGATCAGGAACTGCGCGAACGACGTCATCGCGAGGTGCACAGGAAACACGCCGCCGTGCAGCAGGATGATGCGCGGCGCGGGTGCCTTTGACAGCGTGTCGCGGATGTCCTCGGGCGTCACGCGGTCGGGGTCGAGTGCCAGGATGCGGTCCTCGAGCGCCCGGTCGAGCGCGACCGACTTCAGGACCGGCTCGGATGGCCGCGTCGCGACGGCCGCGGGCCCGCTCGAGTACTGCAGTCCCGTGCAACCTGCCACGAGTGCCGCGAGAATGACCGGGAACAGCCGGCCCGGAATTGAGTTCGTACGTGCCATCACATTTGCTCGATAAGGTGCATTAGATTGCCGACGACGCGATCCATCTCTGCTCGCGAGAGCGCCGCCCGCCGGTAGGTGATGCCGACGCGCATGGCCGCGCCGGAGATGGTGACCGAGATCACCATCGCCGACATCGGTCCGGTCGAGGCCCCGCGAAGGTAGTCGCCGTCCGGCGTGCTGCCGCGCCGCCGGAGGTGGTTGACGTTGAGCGGCGTCAATCCAGCGAAGACCGGATGATACTTGAGATAGATGCGCTGGCGCCGCGCGAGTCCGGCATACCGCCACAACACGCCCGCCACGGCCAGGCCGGCCAGGGTCATGTAGTGCAGCTTGCGCCGCTTGGTGCGCGTCGTCTGGGCATGCACCGACGCCGCCAATTCGGCAAGCGATGCGCCATCCGGAACCGGGTGCAGCACGCGCATCGAGGCCAGGAACGGACCGAACACCTCGGTGGCCGGTCCCTGATAGTCGTCGCGGACGTTCACGACGGAAGCCACCGCCACCTCGCAGCGCCGCGCTGCGGGACGCGGCCCCCCCCACAACGGGGCAACCACCTTCAGCACGACGGCGAACAGCAGGTCGTTGACGGTGACCCCGAAGCCCTTGGCCGCCTCGCGCAGGCGTGCGTAACGCGCGGCCGGCACCGCGAAGTGGACGAAACCGTTGTAGCCGTCGGCGGCGTCCTTGATGCCCGGCCGGCGTGCGCGCCGCCACCCCGCCAGCTGACCCGGAAGCGCGGTCAGCGTCGACAGGAAGCGCGGCCACTGCTTGCGCACCAGCGCACCGTAGGTCGCCGGATAGCGCTCGAGTCGCGGCAACGGTACGTCTTCCTCGCGTGCGGCCATGTAGCGATCGGCAAGATCGGTCATCAGCACCACGATCGAGTCACCACCCGCGACGATGTGGTCGTAGACGAGGCCGAGGAGGAAAGCGCCCTCGCCTTCGCGCACGGCGAAGAAGCGGAACGGGTCGATGGGACCGCTTTCGGGGAAGGGCCGGTTGATCAGCGCCTCGATCTCGACGGCGGCGCGTTCGAGCGGCGACTCGCCGCCATCGAAGACCGGCACGACGACCCGTGAGGGACCGCCCGACCACTCGAAGCGCCAGGCACTGGCGTCGAGCGCATACCCGGTGAGGCCCATCGTCTCGAGTGCTCGGCCGATGCGCGACTCGAGCCGCGCGGCGTCGATCGGCGCCGCGATGCGGATCACATGCGCGGCACAGTAGGGATGAAGCTCCCGCCATCGCAGCATCGCGCACTGGAAGAGATTGAGACGCCCTTCCATCATCGGGAGGCCCGGTTCGTCGCGGAACGCACGAACGCCTGTGCGCCCTCGCACCAGTGGCGCTTCACGCTGTACCAGAGGTCCGCGGCGTGCAGCAGGTTGGTGACGTCCACGTCCTTCGGCATCTCGGGCGCCGCATCCGGCCGCCAGGCGTCGATCCAGCCGCGCGTCTCGCGCTGCAGTGCGAGGTGTGCCGTCGCAGGCAGGCCGATATGACTGTAGCCGGCGGGGAGCACGACGTTGCGCACCCGCGCCGTACCGGTCGCGCGGAAGCCTGCCGGCTCGGACCCCGTCCCGGCGATCGGATCCCAGGGGATGGCGAATCCCGTGAACTCGGCCACCGAATCGGGAACGTCCCGCAGCAACGGCAGCACGCCCCATTGGCCGAGCAGGACGCGGGGCAGCGAGCCCGTGGCAAGCGCCGCCGCGAAATCGAGCTTGAGTCCCACGACCGGTCGCGTCGAGCCGTCCCTCGGGTCGACGATCGCCGTTCGCGGCTCGGGCTCGGGACGCGCGGGATTCCAGACCGGGATCGACTGCGCTTCGCTGCCCGCGAGGTCGTGCAGCACCTTGATCACCACCATGCCGCCCTGCGAGTGCCCGATGAGGATGGGCATGACGCCGTCCCGCTCGTAGTGCCATGCGATCTCGCCCGCGAGCCGTCGGCTGTCGACGAAGCTCCGGTAGGTGCGCGCGCCGTCGACCGGGTTGCGTACGCGCTCGTCCGGAAACCCCATCGTCACGAGGAATTCGGCGAACGGTTCCATCGTCACGATCGGCACGCTGCCGTGGAGCGCGATGATCCGCGGGGCCGGGGCGCCGGACAGGACCTCGGCGACATCGGTGGCTGAGACGCGGGTGCAGTCGAGCGCGGCGAGTCGCGCGGCCCCCGGCAGGGACAACGGACTTGCCGCCACGACGCTCGCCAGGGCGACGACGAGCATGCCGAACGTTGCTCTTGCGGCGACGTACACCGCTGCGCGCGCGCTGCGCCGCCCGGACCGCACCCGGACGAGCAGGTTGTCGGTGGTCCGCACGCGCATCGGGCTGCTACCGCTGCGACTTCGGGAAGAAGCGCCCGGTCCTCGCCACGTAGCTCGCGTACGCGTCGCCATGCACGCCGTGCAGGTACGCCTCCTCGTTGCGCGACTTGGTCAGCATGAGCGCCAGGTGAACCGCGGCGACCACGAGCATCGGCACGGTCGGAACCACCGCGAGCGAGGCGAGCATCA
>CAYQAF010000307.1:2021-3589 GCA_964415375.1 uncultured Alcaligenaceae bacterium | reverse complement strand
GCCGCCCCGAGGGCGAGTCATGCCCGAAGCGCGTCAGCGCGGAGGGTAGTCCAGTCAGCGCCGACCGTGCCCGCCCGCGCGCCGTCCACAGCGTCCAGGAAGGACGAACGATGAGCCCTGCCGTCCCGACCCTCCGACCGCAGCGCCGCCGAGTACTGGCGATGCTCGCGCCGCTTGCGCTGGCGCCGCTCGTGCCCGGCTGCTCGTTCACCCGGCCGCCGCCCGCGAAGCGGCGCTTCCTGCTCGAGCCGCCGATGCCGGCGGCGGGGGCACGCACGCAGCCGTACGCGCTGCGCATCGGCCCGATCGGCGTCGCCGCACCGTATCGCGACCGGGCGATCGTGTTCCGCACGACGGACCTCAAGTACGAATCCGATTTCTACAACGAGTTCTTCGTCTCGCCGGCGGCGATGATCGCCGAGGCCACGGGCCGCGCGCTCGTCGCATCGCGCGCGTTCGCGCGCGTGATCCCCGCCGGCGTCGCGGGCGACGAGGGCGACTTCACGCTCGAAGGCTTCGTCGACGCGCTCTACGCCGACGGCCGGGTGGCAGGCAAGGCGGAGGCCGAGGTGTCGATCGGCTACTTCCTCACGCGCGCGGCGTTCCCGGGCGGCGTGGCGTGGTCGGGAAGCTATCGCGAGCGCACCCCGATCGCCGGCACCCAGTCCGACGCCGTCGCCGATGCGATGAACGCTTCGCTCGGACGCATCCTCGCCGCGCTGGCGCGCGATCTCGCCGGCGCCGAGCTGCCCAAGCCTTGACCTGTGGAGGGGCTCATTTGATTCGCCAAGGCCTTGATGCCCGCGCGCTGCGCGGCCTGCCGCTGACGCTGATGGTCGTCGCCGCACTCGCCGGGTGCGGCACGGAGAAGCAGGAGGCCGCGAAGGGGCCGCCGCCGACGCCCCAGGTCGGCGTGATCGCCGTCCGCTCGGCCACGGTGCCGGTCATACGCGAATACGTCGGCAATGTCGCCGCCTACCGGTCGGTGGAAATCACTGCGCGCGTCGAGGGCATCCTCGAGAAGCGCCACTACACCGAGGGCACCGACGTGAAGAAGGGGCAACTCCTCTACACGATCGACCCGTCGCAGTACCAGCAGGCGCTCAAGAATGCGGAAGGCGCACTGGCGAACGCCCAGGCGGGCCTCGCCAACGCCCGCGCCAAGGCCGCGCGGCTCGAGCCGCTGGTGAAGGAGGAGGCGATCAGCCGGCAGGAGTACGACGACGCCGTCGCCGCCGCCAAGTCGGCGCAGGCGCAGGTCGACTCGGCGACCGCGAATGTCGAGTCCGCGAAGCTCAACCTCGGCTACACCAAGGTGTACGCGACCGAGTCCGGCCGCATCGGCCAGACCCAGGTGCCGGAAGGGCGTCTGGTCGGGCGCGGACAACCGACGCTCCTCGCCACGATCGACAAGATCGACCCGATCTACGTGACGTTCACCACGCCCGACCGCGACTCGATCGTGCTGCGCCGGGCGATCGAGAAGGGCGAGATCCGCGTCGGCGCCGGCGCGGGCACCGCGCGCTTCGTGCTGCCGGACGGGAGCGAACTGACCGACATCGGCCGCA
>CAYQAF010000307.1:0-1921 GCA_964415375.1 uncultured Alcaligenaceae bacterium | reverse complement strand
GGCACCGCGCGCTTCGTGCTGCCGGACGGGAGCGAACTGACCGACATCGGCCGCATCGATTTCACGGCCGCGGAGGTCAACAAGGACACCGGCACGATCACGCAGCGGGCGATCATCGGCAACCCGAAGCAGCAGCTCCTGCCCGGCATGTTCGTCAACGTCGAGTTGAAGGTCGGCGAGCGGCCGAACGCGGTGATCATTCCGCAGAAGGCCGTGGTCAAGCTTCCCAACAGCCACATCGCGTGGGTGGTGGGACCGGACAACAAGGTCGAGCGGCGCGACCTCGTCGTCGGCGAGTGGACCCGCGACGACTGGATCATCGAGAAGGGACTCGCCGCCGGCGAGCGGGTGATCATCGACGGCGTGCAGCGCGCGCAGCCGGGCCTCGTCGTGGCCCCGGTCGACGCGGGCGCCGCACCGAAGCCCGCCGCCGCGCCCGCGCCCGTCGTGCCGGCGACAACGCCCGCTCCCGCGCCGGCCAGGTCGAAGTAGGCGACCGCAATGGGCTTCTTCGTCGACCGCCCGGTCTTCGCGACCGTCATCGCGCTCATCATCGCGCTGGTGGGTGCGCTGGCGCTCCAGCAACTCGCCGTCGAGCAGTACCCGAACGTGGCGCCACCGCAGGTGCAGGTGACTGCCGTCTACCCAGGCGCGTCGCCCGAACTCCTCGAGAACGTCGTCGCGGCGCCGCTCGAGCGCGAGATGAACGGCGTGTCGGGGCTGCTGTTCATGCAGTCGACGTCGTCGTCGAACGGCCTGATGACGCTGCAGGTGGCCTTCGAGCCTGGTACCGACCTCGACATCGCGACGGTCGAGGTCAACAACCGCGTGAAGCGCGTCGAGCCGCTGCTGCCGCAGGCGGTGCTGCAGAACGGCGTCAAGGTCGACAAGACCAACCCCGCGATCCTGCTGATCGTCACGATGCAGTCGAAGACCGGCCAGTTCGACCGCGACTACCTGTCGAACCTCGCCAACAGCAACGTCGTGCCGGAGCTGAAGCGCATCGGCGGCGTCGGCGACGTGACGCTGTTCGGCTATCCCTATGCGATGCGGATCTGGCTCAATCCGGACCACCTCGCCAAGTACCGGCTCACCGTCACCGACGTCGCCAACGCGATCCGCGAGCAGAACCAGAACTACGCGGTCGGCGAGATCGGCACCTCGCCGTCGCCGACGGGGCAGGTGCTGACCTTCCCCGTGCAGACCACCGGCACGTTCACCGAGCCGAAGGACTTCGCCGACATCATCGTCCGCGCGGCCGCTGACGGGTCGGTAGTGCGCGTGCGCGACATCGCGCGCGTGGAGCTGGGCGCCGAGGACTACCAGGTCAGCATGCGTCTCAACGGCCAGCCGGCGGCGGGCCTCGGCGTCTACCTGCGGCCGGGCGGCAACGCGCTGGTGACGGCCGAGGAGGTCCGCGCCAAGATGGCCGAGCTCGCCAAGACGTTCCCGCGCGACGTCGAGTGGCGCGTGCCCTACGACACCACGGTGTTCGTCAACGCCTCGATCGAGCTCGTCCTCCACACCTTCGTCGAGGCGTTCGTCCTCGTGCTGATCGTCGTGTACCTGTTCCTCGGCAACATCCGCGCCACGATCATCCCCATGCTCGCCATCCCGGTGTCGCTGATCGGCACGATGGCCGGCATGCTGCTGATGGGTTTCTCGATCAACATGCTGACGCTGTTCGGCATCGTGCTCGCGATCGGCATCGTCGTCGACGACGCGATCGTCGTCGTCGAGGCGGTCGAGAAGATCATGCACGACAAGGGCCTGGACGCGCGCGAGGCGGCGCGGGAGGCGATGAAGAGCATCGGCGGCGCGATCGTCGGCGTCACCGCGGTGATCTGCGCGGTGTTCGTGCCGATCGCCTTCCTCGGCGGCGTCACCGGCACGCTGTACAAGCAGTTCGCGATCACGATCA
>CAYQAF010000306.1:0-3602 GCA_964415375.1 uncultured Alcaligenaceae bacterium | reverse complement strand
GAACCGGAACCAGAACAAAGACATCCTCAAGCTCAAGCAGTGGTTCACGCCGGCCGAGGCGCTGCAGCTCGTCACCCACGACAACGCGCAGGTGTTCGCACTGTCGGGCCCGCGCAATCCGTACCCGGGCAAGCTCGGCGTCGTCGAGGAAGGCGCCTACGCCGACCTGATCCTGGTCGACGGCGACCCGCTCGCGAACCTGGACCTCGTCGCCGATCCGGCGATGAACTTCGTCGTCATCATGAAGGACGGCAAGGTCCACAAGAACACACTGCGGCCCTGAGCCGACCCGCGCTTCGCGACACGCTCGCATGAAATTCTTCGCCTCGCGCTGCGCCGCCGCGGTCGTGCAAAGCGGCCTCGCCGCCCTCCTCGCACTCGCACTGCCAGCGCATGCCGCGGAAGGGGCCGTGCAGGCTCTCGCCTGGGATGACCTGCGGCCGGCGTCCGTCGAAGAGGTCGCAGACCCGTTTGCCCAGATGCCCGACGAGCAGGTCGAGATGCTGCGGGTTTTCGTGCGAAGCCGGGTGCTGGAAGCAAGGGGCTTCCCGATGACCGACGACGCACGGCGGACGCGCGAGGATCTCGCGGGAAAGCTCGCCGCGCAGGGCGTCGACGTCGACGCGATGCTTGCCAGGCGGGACGCGGTCATCGCGGCACGACGCCAGGCCGCGGAGGCAGGGGTCGTCACCCTGGACGGGGAGGAGGTGAGGCTCTCCGGATTCCTGTTGCGGGTGGCGGGGATCGACCGGCGCGCGATCGAGTACGTGCTGGTGTCCGCGGCGGGCGCCTGCAGCCACGCCGTGCCCCCACCACCGAACCAGATCGTGCGCATTCGTCTCGCGCAGCCATCCGGGCTTGCCGGCGACTATCTCCCGGCCACGGTCGCCGGAACGTTGCGGTTGCGGCTCGAATCGGGATCGGTCAACGTGCTGGACGGCGAGCGCGTGCTCGCGTCGGCCTACGCGATCGACGACGCCGACGTCGTTCCCCGCGACCGCTGACGCCCGCAGGGAGCGCCCCGCGCCCCGCGTACAATTGCGCCGATCCCCGATCGACGCGATGAAAGAAGCGAACGCACTCGAGGTCACTGCCGTCCGCGCGATCGAGACGTCCGATCGTGCGCGCGCGCTGTGGAGCGATGCCGACCGCGCGTGGGCGAGCCGGGCGGCTGCCGAGGTCGTCGGCGAGGGCGCATCGGTCGACGACTTCGTCGCTCGGCGCGCCAAGCTCGCGCTCGAGCGCATCGGCAGTCGCCAGCCTACGCTGACTCGCGCCGTCGAGGCGCTGCGCTGGCGCCAGTGGGTCGGCGCCGCGGCCCTCGTCGTCGCGTTCCTGGCCGGCTTGGCATTCAACCGCATCGGCTCGGGCGAGCGCATCAACCTGCTCGCCCCGCCGGTACTCGCGCTGCTCGCGTGGAACGTCGTCGTCTACGTGCTGCTGCTCGTCGCGCCGTTGCTCCGGGCAGGCGAGGCGAGGAAGGCCGCCGGCGGCTTCCTGCGGCGACTGGTGGCTCGCGTGGCGGGTGGCGCGGTGCGCGTGCCGCGGGATCGCACGGGACCTGCCGGCGAGGCCGTGGCGACGTTCGCCGCCGACTGGACACGGTTCGCGGCACCGCTTTATGCGGCACGCACCGCGCGGATCCTGCACTTCGCCGCGGCGGCATTTGCGGTCGGCGTGGTCGCCGGCCTGTACCTGCGCGGCCTCGCCGTCGAGTACCGCGCGACGTGGGAGAGCACGTTCCTCGATCCCGCGACGGTGCACGCGCTGCTGTCGTTCGCCCTGTGGCCGGGCATGGCGCTCACGGGTATCCCGATCCCCTCGATCGAGGCGATCGCGGCCATCCGCTCGGGCGGGCAGCCGGCCTCGGAGAATGCCGCGCAATGGCTGCACCTGCTGGCGGCCACCGTGGCAGCGGTGGTGATCGTGCCGCGGGTCGTGCTGGGCTTCCTCGCCTGGGCGGTCGAGCACCGGCGTGCCTCGCGCGTGAAGCTGCCGCTCAACGAGCCCTATTTCAACCGCATCGTGCGCGGCTTCAAGGGCGGCCCCGTGCGGCTCAAGGTGGTGCCGTACAGTTACCAGGTACCGCCCGAGTCGCTTGGCGGGCTGCAGACGGTCGTCGCACGCACGTTCGGCGGCAGCGCGGCGATGGTGTGCGCGTCGCCCGTGAACTACGGCGAGGAGGACGCGCTGCCCAAGGCGGCGCTTCCCGATGGCAGCGGACCGGCGATCGCGCTCTTCAATCTCGCCGCGACGCCCGAGCACGAGGCGCACGGCGCATTCATCGACGCGATGCGCAACGCCGCCGCCGGCCAACCGGTGATCGCGCTGGTCGACGAAGCCGCGTTCCGCGCCCGCGCTCCAGGGGACGCGAAGCGTCTCGAGGAACGCCGCGTCGCGTGGCGCGCCCTCCTCGCCGATCGCGATGTGTCGCCCGTGTTCGTCGATCTTGCCGCGCCCGATCTTCCCGCGGTCGAGAAGCAGTTCGACGCACTGCTCGGCGCGCGTCATTGAGGACGCCATGGGCGTGACCGTCGCACTGTCGCTGATCTCGCACACGAACGCCGGCAAGACCACGCTCGCACGCACGCTGCTCGGGCGCGACGTGGGCGAGGTGCGCGACGAGGCGCACGTCACGCAGGAAGCCGAGTCGTGGCCGCTCGTCGACACGCCGGAGGGCGATGCGCTGCTGCTCTGGGACACGCCGGGCTTCGGCGATTCGGCGCGCCTCGCGAAGCGCCTCGCGCAGCAGGGCAATCCGATCGGCTGGTTCCTGACCCAGGTGTGGGACCGGTTCCGCGACCGCACGTTCTGGCTCACGCAGAAGGCAGTGGTCAACGTCCGCGACGAGGCCGACGTCGTGCTGTACCTGGTGAACGCCGCCGAGGAGCCCGGCGATGCGGGCTACTTGGCACCCGAGCTCGCCGTGCTCGAGTGGATCGGCAAGCCGGTGATCGTGCTCTTGAACCAGACCGGACCGCCGCGGCCGCACGAGGAGGAGTCCGCCGACGAAGCGCGCTGGCGGCAGGCACTCGGGCAGCGCGGCTTCGTGCACGCCGTGCTCGCGCTCGACGCCTTCGCGCGCTGCTGGGTGCAGGAGATCGAATTGCTGCGCATCGTCGGGGCGTCGCTGCGGGACGAGAAGCGCGAGGGCTACGCGCGGCTGGTGGCGGCCTGGCAGGCGCATCGCCAGGGGCAGTTCGAGCAGTCGATGGTCGTGCTCGCGGCGCCAATCGCCACCGCCGCCGTCGACCGCGAGGCCGTGCCCGACGCGGGGATCAAGGGCGCGCTGCGCGATCTCGGCAAGTCGATCGGCATCGCGCGCGACGAGGGCGAGGACGCGAAGGCCCGCGCCGCCGAGGCTCTCGCCAAGCGCCTGAACGCACGCATCATCGACAGCACCGACCGGCTGATCGCGATCCACGAGCTCACGGGGCGCGCCTCGGAGGACGTGCGCGCACGCCTCGCCAGCCAGGTCACGCTGGACGCGCCGGTGTCCGCGGGCAAGGCGGCGATGATGGGCGGGGTGGTTTCGGGCGCACTGTCGTGGCTGGCCGCCGATCTCGCCGCGGGTGGGTTCACGTTCGGCGCGGGCATGCTCG
>CAYQAF010000305.1:0-3616 GCA_964415375.1 uncultured Alcaligenaceae bacterium | reverse complement strand
TCGGGCATCCCGCGCGCGGCGCGATCCGGCTCGCGGTGAACGGCACGGTCCGGCAGCAGGGCGACCTGTCCGAGATGATCTGGGACGTGCCGCACACGCTCGCGTTCCTGTCGCAGTACTACGAGCTCCTGCCCGGCGACCTGGTGTTCACGGGCACGCCATCGGGCGTGGCGGCGGTGGTGCCCGGCGATCGCCTCGACGGGCACGTCGACGGCCTGTCGCCGTTGTCGATCGTCGTCGATCCCCCCGCGCCATGACGGTGCCCGTCTATACCCCCGAGTTCGTCGAGCGCGGCTACAACAACCGCGCGGCGGTCCCGGATCATGCCGGATGGTTCGTCCGCTACGCGGAACTGTCGGCGGCCGCGCGCGATGCGCTGCAACCGGTGCAGGACCTGCGCTACGGCGACGGCCCGAAGGAGACGCTCGACCTGTTCGTGCCGGCGACCCCGTCGCGCGGCACGCTGGTGTTCATCCACGGCGGCTATTGGCGCGCGCTCGACAAGGCCGACTTCCTGTTCGTCGCCACGCCGTTCATGCATGCGGGCTACGCGGTCGCGGTCATCAACTACGACCTCTGCCCCGCGGTGTCGATCGCGACGATCGTCGAGCAGTGCCGTCGTGCGATCGGTTGGATCGTGCGCGAGGGCGCTCGGCATGGCGCCAACGCGAGCCGGATCGTCGTCAGCGGGCACTCGGCGGGCGGGCACCTCGCCGCGATGCTGCTGGCCACGCCGGCCAGCGCTTGGGGTGTTGGGCGTCATCCCGTCGCGGGCGCGGTGTCGTTGTCGGGTGTGCACGACCTGCGCCCACTGGTGCTGTTCGCGTTCAACGTCGACTTCAGGCTCGACGACGCGGAAGCCGCGCGCCAGTCGCCGATCCTCGCCCGGCCCGCGACCGACGCGCCGATCGTCGTCGCCGTGGGGGCGGACGAGACGAGCGAGTTCGTGCGCCAGGCGCAACTCCTGTGGGACGCGTGGCCGGCGAACCGTCCGCAGGGCGCCGCCGGACCCATGCTGATCCCGCAGCGGAACCACTTCAGCCTGGTCACGGAATACGCCGACGCCCAGAGCGCGCTGACCCAGGCGACGCTGGCGCTGTTCTGAGTCTCCGAGCTGACATGGTCGACGATGTCGCGTTTGGCCCGGCGCGGCCCGTCGAACGTGCCTCTGGCGATTCGCGCGTGCGCCAGGTCCCGGTCTGACGCGCGAGCAACACCGTGGTGAAGCGATTTCCCGTCGCAGTCGTCGTCGTGGCCGAGTTCCTCGGCACGTCGCTCTGGTTCACGGCCAACGCGGCGGCGAACGATCTCGCCCGCGCGTGGGGCCTCACGACCGGCGACCTCGGCACGCTGACCGGCGCCGTACAGCTCGGGTTCATCGGCGGCACGCTGGTGTTCGCGGTGTCGGGACTCGCCGATCGGTTTCCCGCGCACCGCATCTTCGCGCTGTCCGCCGGCGTCGGCGCGCTGGCCAATGCCGGGCTTGCCCTCGCCGCGGGCGATCTCGCGGTGGCGGCCGCGTCGCGCTTCCTGACCGGATTCGCGCTCGCGGGGGTCTATCCCGTGGGGATGAAGCTCGTGGTGACATGGGGTCCGGGGCGCGCCGGGGAAACGCTCGCGTGGCTCGTCGGCATGCTGGTGCTGGGCACCGCGCTGCCCCACGCGATCCGGGCGGGGGGCGCCGACCTGCCTTGGCAGAGCGCGGTGCTCGCCTCGTCGGCGCTCGCCATCGTGGGCGGATCGATGGTGCTGGCCCTCGGAAGCGGACCGCATCTCGCGAGGTCCGCCGGGCCGAATCGCGCCCGTTGGGGCGCGGTGCTGTCCGCGTTCCGCGTGCCGGCCTTCCGCGCTTCCGCGCTCGCATACTTCGGCCACCAGTGGGAGCTGTACGCGTTCTGGACCGTGGTCCCGTTGCTCGTCGCGGGAGCGCTCGGCGCCGGAGGCGCCACGGATCCGGTGGCGGTCTCCGCGTGGTCGTTCGCGGTCATCGGCAGCGGTGCTGTCGGCTGCGTCGCGGCGGGGCGCCTGTCGCGCCGCATCGGCAGCGCGCGGGTCGCGGCGCTGGCACTGGTGGCGTCCGGCGCGGCCTGTCTCGCCTTTCCATTCGCCACGGGGTTGCCCGCGGCGGCCGTGCTTGCGTTGCTGCTGTTCTGGGGCGTCGCCGTGGTCGCCGACTCGGCCCAGTTCTCGACCCTCTCCGCGCGGGCGTGTCCGCCCGACCTCGTCGGCAGCGCGCTCGCCTTCCAGAACAGCCTGGGCTTCCTGATCACCGTCTTCTCGATCGCGCTCGCGACCGCGCTGGTCGACACGCTCGGCGCGCGCGTCGCCTGGTTGCTGCTGCCGGGTCCGATCTTCGGGCTGATCGCGATCGCGCCGTTTGCGCTGCGACCCGTCCGGTACGATTGAAAGCGATTCGATCGCCACGGCCGTTGACAACTGACCGACGGTCATTTACGCTTGACCTCAAGTGACCCACGGTCAGTTGAGGCGGCGAATGGTGATCCGGCACAGAGCGTTACTCGCGGAGGACAAACAGGAGCGCCATCACGCGATCCTCGATGCGGCGGCGCGGCTGCTCGCGCGCTCGCCCGATCGCGTCGCGAACGTTGCCGAGGTCGCGGACGAGGCGGGGCTCGCCAAGGGCACGGTCTATCTTTACTTCCCGAGCAAGGAGGAGCTGCTGCTCGCCCTGCACGAGCGCAACGTCGCGGGCTTCTTCGAAGCGATGATCGCCCGCCTCGAACGGCCCGAGCCGGTGACGCTCGACTGCATGCTCGCGCTCATGCGCCGGTACATGGTCGACGACCCGACCTACCTGCCGCTCGCGACGCGCTGCCTCGGCCTGATGGCCACGCAGATGCCGACGGAGGCTGCCGCGGCGTTCATGGAGCGCATGACCGATCGCCTGTGGTCGGCAGGGGCGGGTCTCGAGCGGCACTTCCCGACGCTCCCTTTGGGCGGGGGAGTCGTGCTGCTGCGCCGGAGCTACGCGCTGATCATCGGACTGTGGCAGCTCTCGTCGGCGCACGCCGCGCAGGGAGGGGAACCGACGAACTGCCCGACGGGACAGTTCGACTATGCGCAGGAACTCGGCGTGGCGCTCGCCGCGCTGTGGGAGGGCACGATCGGCCCGCACCTGCCGGCGAGCGGCGCCGTCCCCGCGAATCAGGAGGCCTGAGCCATGCGCGCCGCGATTGCCATCCTCGCCTCCTGCGTGCTCGCCGCCGGGTGCGCGAAGCACGAGCCGACGGTGGAGACCGTCCGTCCCGTCCAACTGGTTCGCGTGTCGGCCGGAAATACCGCAAACATGTCGGTCTTCGCGGGGGAGGTGAAGCCACGGCACGAGGCCGACCTCGCGTTTCGCATCGGCGGCAAGCTCGTCGAGCGTCGAGTGGACGTCGGCGCCTCCGTCCGCAAGGGCCAGCTGCTCGCGCGTCTCGACCCGAGCGACGTTGCGCTGCAGGCGCGGGCCGCGCAGGCGGCCGCCGCGGCGGCCACGACCGAGGCCGCGTTCGCCAAGGCGGAGTTCGAACGCTTCGAGAACCTGCACCGCCAGAAGTTCGTGAGTGCGAGCGCACTCGACCAGAAGCGCAACGCGATGACCACCGCCGACGCG
>CAYQAF010000304.1:0-3624 GCA_964415375.1 uncultured Alcaligenaceae bacterium | reverse complement strand
CGCACGAGCAGGAAGTTCGCGTCGCTCGGGCAGACCGCGAAACCAGGGACCGACGCGAGCGCGCTCGCGAGCCGCGCCCGCTCGCTGCGCACCGCCGCGATCTGCGCGGCGAACACGTCGGCTGCCCCGAGAAGCACCGGCACGACCGCCTGCGTCAGCGCGTTGACGTTGTAGGGCGAGCGCACCTTGTCCATCTCGGCGATCCACGCCGGGTGGCCGATCGCGTAGCCGAGCCGCGCGCCCGCGAAGCCGATTTTCGAGAGCGTGCGCAGCACGATCAGGTTCGGGAACTCCAGCACGCGCGGAACGAGCGTCCTGTCGGCGTAATCCGCGTATGCCTCGTCGACGGCAACGACCCCGGGCGTGGCGGCGACGATCCGCTCGATCGTCCCGACCGGCACCGCGCGGCCGGTCGGATTGTTCGGGCTCGCGAGCCAGACCAGCGCGGGGCGCTCCCGCTCGATCGCGGCGAGCATCGCACGCTCGTCCAGCTGGAAGTCGTCGGCGAGCGGCACCGCGACGTAGCGCGCGCCGGCGTGCATCGCATAAGCGCGGTACATCACGAAGGTCGGGGACGGGGCGAGCACGGCCGCTGCCTCGCGCGCGACCGCGGTGGTGAGGATCTGGATCAGCTCGTCGGAACCGTTGCCGAGCATCAGCGCCGCCCCGTCGGGCAGCGGCAGCGTGCGGGCGAGCGCGGCCTTGACCGCTTCGCCGGTCCCTTCGGGGTAGCGATGGAGCGCGACGCCCGCCACCGCCTCGGCCAGGCGCGCGCGGAGCTCCGCAGGCAGCGGATGCGGACTCTCGTTCGCGTGCAGCAGCACGAAGCCCTCGGTGCTCTCGACCCGGTACGCCGACTGGGCGAGGACCTCGCGCCGCACGACCGACTGCACGCGGCGCTCAACCTCCGCGGCCGGCGCGGCGACCGGAATGGGGCGCGGGTCGTTCACGGCTTGGCGTCCGCGAGTCGCGCCTCGGCGGCGCAGGCATGGGCGACGAGACCCTCGCCGCGGGCGAGCGTCGAGGCGATCGCGCCGAGCGTGCGCGCGCCCTCCGGCGACACGCGGATCACGCTCGAGCGCTTCTGGAAGTCGTAGACGCCGAGTGGTGAAGAGAAGCGCGCGGTGCGGCCGGTGGGCAGCACGTGGTTCGGCCCCGCGCAGTAGTCGCCGAGCGGCTCGGAGGTGTGGTGGCCGACGAAGATCGCGCCGGCGTGGCGGATCAGCGGCAGCAGCGCGTCGGGGTCGGCGACCGCGAGCTCGAGGTGCTCGGGCGCGACGCGGTTGGCGATCGCGCAGGCCTCGTCGAGGTCGCGCGCCTTCACCAGCGCGCCCCGGTTCGCGAACGAGGCCGCGATGATCGCTGCGCGCGGCATCTCCTTGATCCAGGCATCGGCCTCGCGCGCGACGGCCTCGATCAGCGCGGCGTCGGGCGAGACCAGGATCGCCTGCGCGAGCTCGTCGTGCTCCGCCTGCGAGAAGAGGTCGATCGCCACCCACCGCGGATTGGCGGTCGCATCGGCGATCACCAGGATCTCGGAGACGCCTGCCACCATGTCGATGCCGACGGTACCGAACACCCGGCGCTTGGCCGCGGCGACATAGGTGTTGCCCGGGCCGCAGATCTTGTCCACCGCGGGAATCGTTGCCGTGCCGTAGGCGAGCGCCGCGACCGCCTGCGCACCGCCGATCGTGAATGCGCGCGACACGCCGGCGAGATGCGCGGCCGCGAGCACCAGCGGGTTGCGCACGCCGTCCGGCGCGGGTACCACCATCACGATCTCGGCAACGCCGGCCACGTGCGCGGGAATCGCGTTCATCAGCACCGACGACGGGTAGGCGGCTTTGCCCCCGGGGACGTAGAGCCCGACGCGATCGAGCGGCGTCACGCGCTGCCCGAGCTCGGTACCGTCCGCCTCGCGAAAGCTCCACGACGACGCCTTCTGGCGCTCGTGGAAGGCACGCACTCGGGACGCCGCGGCGGCGAGCGCGACACGCTGCTCCTGCGGCAGCGCCTCGAAGGCCTCGCGCATCGCGGTCGACGAAATCTCGAGGTCGGAGACACGCTCTGCCCGCAACCTGTCGAAGCGGGCGGTGTACTCGAGCACCGCCACGTCGCCGCGCGCACGGACGTCGGCGACGATCGCTGCGACCGCGGCGTCCACCGTCGGGTCCTGGGCCGCCTCGAAGGCGGTGAGCCGATCGAACTCGGCGTCGAAGCCGGGCGCCGTCGTGTCGAGGCGGCGCAGCGACAGTGCGAGCGGCGCGTTCACGCCGACACCCTTTCTGAAGCCGGCGCGGCCACGGCCGCGGCCAGCGCATCGATCAGCGGCTTCACCGCGGCACGCTTCAGCTTCAACGACGCCGGGTTGACGACGAGGCGCGCGGTGATCGGCGCGATGTCCTCGACCGTCACCAGGTCGTTGGCCTTGAGCGTGTTGCCCGTCGACACGAGGTCGACGATCGCGTCGGCGAGGCCGACCAGCGGCGCGAGCTCCATCGAGCCGTACAGCTTGATCAGGTCGACGTGCATGCCCTTGTCGGCGAAGTGCTCGCGCGCGATGCGCACGTACTTCGAG
This sequence comes from uncultured Alcaligenaceae bacterium, assembly GCA_964415375.1. GTDB lineage: Bacteria > Pseudomonadota > Gammaproteobacteria > Burkholderiales > Casimicrobiaceae > VBCG01. Next base: position 1,046 of record CAYQAF010000304.1, on the reverse strand, counting down.
GCGACGCGGATGCGCGCCCCGCGCTGCACGGTACCGGCCCAGTCGTAGCCGCGGCGCGTGGCGACGACGAGCCGGCAGCGGCCGATGCCGAGGTCGAGCGGCTGGTAGAGGCCCTCGCTGCCGTGCTCGAGGAGTACGTCCCTGCCGGCGACGCCCAGGTCGGCCGCGCCGTACTCGACGTAGGTCGGCACGTCCTGGGCCCGCAGGATCACGAGCGAGACCCCCGGGCGATTGGTGCCGAGGACGAGCTTGCGCGACGTCTCGGGATCCTCGGCCGGCACGATGCCGGCGCGCGCGAGGAGCGGCAGCGTTTCGTCGAGGATGCGACCCTTCGAGAGGGCGATGGCGACGCCGGGCACGGCTTCGATTCCGGTGGGAGCGGACGCAGATTCTATCAGTCCGGGGCTCCCGCTCCCGGGCGTGCGGCCCGCAGCACGGCCGCCTACTGCCGAAAGGTCGGCGCCGAGGGCGCGAGCGGCATGCCGGATGTTGCGCGCACCGGATTGATGTCCACGCCGCCCCGGCGCGTGAAGCGCGCCTCGACGCGCAGCGAACCGGGCCGGCAGGCGCGTGCGATGTCGGTGAAGATGCGCTCGACGCAGTGCTCGTGGAAGCCCGGATGCAGGCGATAGCCGAACAGGTAGGCGGCGAGCGCCGCACGGTCGAGGCGCGGGCCACGGTAGGCGATCGCGATGCTCGCGTAGTCGGGCTGGCCCGTGACGGGGCACACGGAGCGGAAGCCGTGCGTGACCAGCGTCTCGTCCATCGCGTTTGTTCCCGCACGGAGCAGTGCCGCATCGGGCGCGGCCGGGCGGGACGCCGGGGGCTCGTCGTCGATCGTCGTCCCCGCAAGATCGCGGCGCGCGTGCCTGCCCCACGCCTCGGGCAGGTCCACGCCGACGTCGATCCGCGCTCCGGTGGCCGCGGAGAGATCGCGGGCGAGCGCCTGCCGGAGGTCCTCGGGGCTCGCGAAGCTCGCGTGGTTCACCGAGGCGAGCCAGAGCTTCACGGACTTCGACTCCACGATGCGCGGCGATTCGCACGGC
>CAYQAF010000303.1:0-3627 GCA_964415375.1 uncultured Alcaligenaceae bacterium | reverse complement strand
AGGTGGCGCAGCGCCTTGTGGTCCCACACCAGCGTGTCGAAGTAGAGCTTGCCGAGGTAAGCGGTCGGCTTGCGCTTGATCTGCTCGCGGCAATCCGACCGCGCGCCGTGCGCGTGATCCATCCGGAACGGATACGAGGCGAGGTAGCCGCCACCGTGCGCGCTGACGACCTTGAGCCGCGGATGCCGGTCGAGCATCCCGTCGAAGATCAGGTGCGAGACGGCCACCGTCGTGTCGAGCGGGTTGCCGATCACGTTGCTGAAGTAGTGGTCGGAGAGCCGCGCCCCGTCGGTGAAGCCGTGCGGGTGGATGAAAACGACGACACCCAGCTCCGCCGCCTTCTTCCAGAACGGCTCGAAGCGCGAGTCAGAGATCTCCACGCCCGCGATGTTCGTGCCGATCTCCGCGCCGCGGAACCCGAGGTCCTTCACGCAGCGCTCCAGCTCGGCGGCCGCCATCTGCCCGTCCTGCATCGGCACGTGCGCGAGGCCGACGAAGCGCTCGGGGAAGCGCGCGATCATGCCCGCGATGTTCTCGTTCACCAGGCGCGTGATCTGGCGCCCGACGTCAGGCGGCGTCCAGTAGTGGAACTGCAGCGGCGAAGTCGACACGGCCTGCACGTCGACGCCCATCCGGTCCATGTCCTTGATGCGCTGCTCGACCGACGAGAGCTGCGGGGCGATGCGCGCGCCCTGCTGGCGGTTCACCTCCCGCGTGCGGTCGTTCGAGAACCGGTCCATCGGCTCCTTCTCGGGCGCGTAGTGCGGCGCGGCGAGCGGCTCCACCGCCGCGGTCTTGCAATGGCAGTGGAGGTCGACGACCAGGGACTTCGAGCCCCGCTTCGCCACGCTGCGCTTTGCGGTCGCGCCGGCGCCGGCCCCCGCCGGCGCGCAGGAAAAGAGTTCCGGCATCACTGGCCCTTGATGTTGGCTTCTTTGATGAGCTTCGCGTACTTTTCGCTCTCGGCGCGCACGTGGGCCGCGAGCTGCTCGGGCGTGCTGTAGACCGCCTCCACGCCCAGCTTGCCGAAGCCCTCCTTCGTTTCCGGGAGCTGCATGACCTTCACGAGGTCGGCGTGGAACTTGTCGAGGATCGGCTTCGGCGTCCCGGCCGGAGCGAAGATTCCCCACCACGCGAGGGCCGAGAACCCGGCAAACCCCTGTTCGGCGAGTGCCGGCACGTCGGGCATCGCCGACGAGCGCTTGTTGCCGGTCACTGCGATCGCGCGCAGCTTGCCGCCCTTCACGTGCGACGCGAGCACCGCGACCGAGCCGACGGCGAGCTCCACCTGACCGCCCAGCGCGTCCTGCGTCATCGGCCCGCCGCCCTTGTACGGGACGTGCACCAGCTTCACGCCCGCGGCCTGCTGGACGAGCGTCATGGTTAGATGGCCGAGGCTGCCGTTACCGATCGTCCCGAACGTGACGCTGTCGGGCTTCGCCTTCGCCGCGGCCACGACGTCGGCCCAGGTCTTGTACGGCTTCGACGCGCTCGTGGCGATCGCCATCGGCGCGGTCCCGACCAGCATCACCGGCGCGAGATCTTTCACCGTGTCGAAGGGCATCTTCGGGATGAGGAACGGGTTCACCGCGTGCGTATCGAACACGAACACGAACGTGTAGCCGTCCGCCGGCGACTTCGCCGCAAACGCGGTGCCGATCGAGCCCGAGGCGCCGGGCTTGTTCTCGACGATGAACTGCTGCCCGAGCGGCTCGGAGAGCTTGCTGCCGAGGAGCCGTGCCAGCGGGTCGACCGAGCCGCCGGGCGGGAACGGCACCACGAACTTCACCGGCTTCGTGGGCCACTGCTGGGCGCCGGCGACGCCCGCGCAGAGCGCGAGCAGCACTGCGGCGACGAGTCGAATTGATTGCCTCATGGGTTCCTCCTGGTGTTGTCCTGCCGCTGGCTGTCTTCCAGCGGGTCAGCGCTTCTGCGCTTTCGCGCGGATGGCGTCGAGCGTCGTCTGAGTGGTGATCGCCTGCGGATCGATCCGGACCTCGATCAGCGCGGGCTTGCCGGCGGCGAGCGCGCGCTCGAAGGCCGGTGCGAACTGACGGGTCTCCTCGACCGTCTCGCCGTGCGCGCCGAACGCGCGCGCGTACGCGGCGAAATCCGGGTTGCGCAGCTCGGTGCCGTACACCCGGGCCGGGTAGTCGCGCTCCTGGTGCATCCGGATCGTGCCGTACATGCCGTTGTTCACGACGATGAAAATCACCGCCGCGTCGTACTGCATCGCGGTCGCGATCTCCTGGCCGTTCATCAGGAAGTCGCCGTCGCCGTTGATCGAGATCACCACGCGGTCGGGGGCCGCGATCTTCGCCGCCACGCCGGCGGGCGCCCCGTAGCCCATCGCACCGGAAGTCGGCCCGAGCTGGGTGCGGAAGCGGCCGTGCCGGTAGAAGCGATGGAACCAGCCCGAGAAGTTGCCCGCGCCGTTGGCGAGGATCGCGTCCTCGGGCAGGCGCTGGCGGAGAAAATCGACGATGTCCCACATCTGCACGCGGCCGGGATTGTCGCGGCGCGTCGTCCACTCGCGATAATCGGCGTTTGCGACCTGCGTCGCGGCTCGCCATGCGTTTGCATCGACGGGCTTCATAGCCGCCAGCGCGGCCGCGATCTGCGGCATGCCGGCGTTGATCAGCAGGTCGCCCTGATAGACGCGGCCGAGCTCCTCGGCGCCGGCGTGCACGTGCACGAGCCTCTGCGCCGGGCGCGGAGGCGCGAGCAGCGTATAGCCGCCGGTGGTCATCTCGCCGAGCCGCGGACCGATCGCAAGCACGAGATCCGCTTCCTTGATGCGCGCCGCGAGCTTCAGGTTGATCCCGATGCCGACGTCCCCGGCGTAGTTCGCGTGCCGGTTGTCGAACACGTCCTGGAAGCGGAACGCGCAGCCGACCGGCAGGGCGTTCGCCTCCGCGAACCGCTGCAGGTCGGCGCACGCGCGCTCGTTCCAGCCGCTGCCGCCTGCGACGACGAACGGCCGCTGCGCGGCCGCGAGCAGCTCGCGCAGTCGTTCGACGTCGGACGCCGCGGGGCTCGCCTGCACCTCGCGGTAGCGATCCGTGTCGGCCACCGCGGCCGTCTCGACGAGCACGTCCTCGGGCAGCGCGAGCACCACCGGGCCCTTGCGGCCGGACATGGCGCAGTGGAAGGCGTGGCTCAGGTACTCCGGCACGCGATCCGCGCGGTCGATGGAGGCGACCCACTTCGCCATCTGTCCGTACATCCGCCGGTAGTCGATCTCCTGGAACGCCTCGCGCTCGACGAAGTCGGTGCCGACCTGGCCGATGAAGAGAATCATCGGCGTCGAATCCTGGAATGCGGTGTGCACCGCGATCGACGCGTTGGTCGCGCCGGGACCGCGCGTGACGAAGCAGATGCCGGGCTTGCCGGTGAGCTTGCCGTACGCCTCCGCCATGTATCCGGCCCCGCCGTCCTGGCGCGCGACGATCAGCTTGATCGATCGTTCGTTCGAAAGCCGGCTCGGGGGATCTACAAGGGGGCTTGCCCCCTTGTTCTCGCGCGGACGGGCGTCGTACAGGGCGTCGAGCACCGCGAGATAGCTCTCGCCTGGAACGCAGAACGCAGTGTCGACGCCATGGACCTTCAGCGCATCGACGAGGATCT
>CAYQAF010000302.1:0-3634 GCA_964415375.1 uncultured Alcaligenaceae bacterium | reverse complement strand
CGGTGATTGGTCCGGAGCTGAACGCTATCGCTTCTTCGCGTCCCAGTGGCGTTTGGCTTCCTCTTCCATGGCCGCCAGTCGGGTGTAGTAGTCCCCAAACTCATTCAGATGCGCCAGCACGATCTTGCCGGTCATCATCAGATCGTTGTCGGTCACGTTCGTGGAGGGATCACGCAGGCCATGTTCGAGCTCAACGTCAAGCCCCATCCGGAACTGCTCAACGTCAAGACGTTTCCAGTCGACGCCAAGCTGTTCACCAATCTGGCGGGCCTGTTGGGTGGTGAAGGACCTCTTCGCTGCCATGACCCACTCCATTCACCTGTGACGGACAGGCTTTCCCTCTGGCACGGATCGAGTCTACCACCGGGCATCGCCAGACGGCTCCGGGGGGCGAGTCAGCAGCAGCGCGAGCACGAAGTTGCTCACGACGCCCGCCGCGACCGTGATGCCGATGGCCCTCAGCACCGGCAGCGTCGAGAACGCGAGCAGCGCAAACACCATCAGCGTCGACAGCGAGCAGACGATCACGGCGTGCAGCGTGCGCCGCTGCTCGGAGGGATCGTCCGCCGCGTGCTCGAAGAAGAGCGCATAGTCGAGCCCGAGCCCGGCCGCCAGCACCAGCGCGATCAGGTGAAACAGGCTGAGCGACACGCCGGCGGCGTGCAACATGCCCAGGACGACCAGCGTCGTGAGCGCCATGGGTGCCAGCACCCGCCGCACGCGCGACCAATCCCGCAGCGCGACGAAGACCACGATCACCAGCAGCACGGCCGAGGCGGCCAGGCACCACAGGATTCTCTCGCGCTGATGCGCGACGAGATCCTCGGAGGCTTGTTTCAGGTCCAGCAGCGTGACCTCAGGTGTGCGGCGCGCAAGCTCCGCCAACACTTCCGGGTCCTGTACGCCCGTCAAGGTGACGAGCCCGATCCAGTGTCGATCCCGCTCCAGCAACAGACCACCGACCAGGGTCTCGAGCGGCGTGCCCGCGAGGTCGGCCGGGCCGAGCGCGGGCAGATGTCGAGCGCGGTCGACGTCCGCAAGGAAGGGCTCGAAGACGCCGGGCTTGAACGGCGTGGCGAGGAGGGCGGTCTCCAGTGCCATCCGCAATGCACCGGAAGCCGGCAGGGCGGCGCGCCGCCGCTCCTGCGCGGCTTTCGTCGGCAGGTAGCGCGCCGGGTGGTCGAAGCCGTCGAGCGCGCCGCGAGTGACGAACGACTCCAATGGCGGATCCAGCGCCGCGGCGCTGGCCAGGACGGACTGCGCGTCACGGCCCTCGATGACAAGGAGGTGGCGGATGTCGGGCGCGCCCAGTTCGTGGCGCAGTGCCGAGTCACGCTCGATCAGCGGCAGGGGCACCGGCGTCAGTCCGCCAAGATCGTTCTCCCAGAGCGGCCGCGGCGAAACCCAGATGACGCCGATGCATATCAATGCCGCAGCGATGCCGAGCCAGCGCGGCCGCGGCAGGCGCGCGATTGCGTGCCAGAGGCGGCCGAGTGCCGCGGATTCGGCCGCATCGCGGCCGTGCTCCGGGACCAGCGGCGGCAGAAGGAAGCGGGTCGTCAAGCCTGCCACCGCGAGCCCAGCCACGGTGAAGACCGACAGCTGAGCGAGGCCGTGCACACCCGAGAAAAGGAACGCGAGGTACGCAACGCAAGTGCTCGCGACGCCGGTCGACAGCGTCGGCCACAACGCACGAGCGTTGGCCCAGGGATTCAGTCCACGGTGCTGGTGGCTGAAAAGGTGCATTGGATAGTCCTGCGCCACGCCGATCAGCGTGAAGCCGAAGGCGAGCGTGATCCCGTGCACCGTCCCGAAGACGACGCCGACCGTCGCCAACCCAGCCACCCCCGCGCTCACGAGCGGCAGCAGGCCGAGCAGGAGCACGGGCACGCTGCGGTAGGCAACCAGCAGCAGGATCACCATGCCGACGGTGGCAAGACCGCCGAACCACTGCGCTTCACCCTGCGTGCGCGCCTGCATGAGCACCGAGAATGCTCCGGGCCCGCTCGCCTCGAGCCTGAGGCTCGAGTCCGTGCGGACGGCCTCGAACGCTCGCTGCAGCGAATCCGCGGCGACCTTCTGGCCCTGCGGGTCAAAGCCGGGCGCGTGAGTTTCGGCAATCAGCAACGCCTCGCGCCCGGAAGTGTCGAACCAGACGTCGTTCAGGAGTTGCGGTTGCCGGGCCGGCAACCACGATTCGACGAGCGTCATCAGCTCCAGCGTCGGGTCGCGCGGCAGCCACGGTTCGAGAAGGCCGGCGGCGGGCGAAGCGAGGTCACGCACACGCTCCTCGAGCTGTGCGCGAAGAAACTGCGCATCGAAGGTCTCATGGTCCAGCGACGGCGACAGCAAGTAGCGGTACGCCAGCAGCGAATCGGGAATCGCCTCGGGGCTCGTCTCGCCGTTCGCAACCATGCGGAAGTCACCGGTCTGCCGCAGGGCGTCCGCCAATGCCCGTGACGTGTCGGCCGCGGCCTCCGGGTTCGCACCCGAGATGGCGAGCAACAGCATCCTCGAGGCCGGTCCCTCGCCGACTGCCTCCAGGATCAGTCGCTCCTGCGGTGTCCGCGGCGACGGCATGAAGAGCCGCAGGTCCATGCCGATGACGAGTTGCCGGTCCACGACCCAGCCGAGGGTCGCGACAGTCGCGAGCCACACAGCGAGCAGCAAGGCCTTGCGGGAGCCTGTCATCCGTTCATGGCAAGGTTTCGCTGGCGCACCAGGCTGCAAGCGCCGTTTGGTCGAGCGGCTGCGGCAGGTCGCCGGGACGCTCCACGCCGATCGCCATCAGGCTCGCGTCCGCGTCCGGTTCCTCGAGCGTGAAGCACCGCGGGCGGTCGTCCCTGCCGTCGACGGTGATGCGGGAAAGGCGGCGTTTCAGCTTGGCGTCGCGCGGCGAGAGCGTGATTCCCCAGCGGGCGTCCGTGCCCTGCAGCGCCACGACGAAATAGCGTTCCAGCATCTGCCGATCGCCCTTCAGGAGTGCGGCGAAGCTCGCGAGCATGCCGCGCAGCTCCGGTGCACGGTCGAGCGAAAAGTGACGCGGCTTGCTGCCTTCGCGCTCCACCGTGACGTTTTCCCCCCGCAGCTCCGTGACCTCCCGGTAGGGTGAGTCGACGCGCCGTACCAGCGAGCCGTCTTGCCGATGCTCGAGGCGGCCGGCAACCACGATCGGCGTCTCGAGCAGGCTCGAGTAGCGCACCTCGACGAAGCTCGTGGTATCAGGCGCCGGGCGCGCCATCCGCGCGAGCAGCGCATCCAGATCGGGCTCAGCCGCGTGCAGGGCGGTCGTCGCCAGCGCGAGGCAGGCCACCGCCAGCCGCAAGATCATTCCAGAAATCAATGGCCCGAGTCTACCACCGCTCGGAGAGGGTGCCAGAAGGTGCTTCGGCGACGCCGGCGGGAGACGCCCGTCGGCTCCAGCCGCGGTGCGGTGTCATTCGCGCCGCTACCCGCTTCTCTGCGATGATCTCTTACTTCGTCTCCCGTACCTCGAGCAGCTCATCGAAGAGGGCGCGGTAATGTACCACCGCTTTGCGCAGCTCCTCGGTGTCGGCCGTCCCCTTCTGGTCGCGCAAGGCGATGGCCTGCGCCGATCGGTAATTTGCCACAACGGACGGGTGATCGACTGAAA